>CAMZKY010000022.1 GCA_947311455.1 uncultured Marinosulfonomonas sp.
GCCAATTCGGTATGATGACTGGATTCCCGAAATGAAAACTTTTGTTAAAAGACATTCAACCACTTTGGCCACCCTCCCCCACGCGGCATTTTTTTCCTGTCTCACTCTGGCCCGCAAAAACGCCAAAGCCAAGGCCGACGCAGATGCTTATGCAACGAAAATTGCCGCCTTGTTTCCCGATATTTGGCCCCGCGATGTGGGCCAGTTTGCCGGTGTGCTGGACTATTCGAAAATGCCGATATTTGCGCGATTGGTTGCACGCATAATATTTGCAATCTTGCGGGTTCCTGCCGGTGACTATCGGGATGAGCGCGCAATTCGGGCGTGGGCAACGCAGCAATCCCAACACCAATGGCTGTAAAAACCGTTTATTTATAGTCTGTTAGCGCCAACACAGTTGCCAGGGCAATAACTTTACCTATAGGAGAGCCTCAAAGTTCTTGATTAGGAAAGGTATTACAATGAAAGCGACACGCATCGTTCAGAAGATTTTATCCAATTACGAGGCCGACAATCCTGGCGTTAAAGGCAATTTGTGCCGGATGCTGATGAACGGCAAGCTTGGCGGCACTGGCAAGATGATTATTCTGCCGGTGGATCAGGGGTTTGAACACGGGGCGGCGCGCTCTTTTGCGCCCAACCCTGCCGCCTATGATCCGCATTACCATTATCAGTTGGCGATTGACGCGGGCCTAAATGCTTTTGCCGCGCCGTTAGGAATGCTTGAGGCAGGGGCCGATACCTTTGCCGGTCAAATCCCCACCATCCTTAAGGCCAACTCTGCCAATTCGCTGATCCCGTCAGCGGCGGCCAAAGATCAGGCCATCACCGCCAGTGTGGATGACGCGTTGCGCATCGGGGCCTCGGCAATCGGGTTTACCATTTACCCCGGCTCATCGCAGGGCCTTGAGATGTTCGAGGAAATCAGCGCCATGCGCGAAGAAGCCGCCGCCAAAGGCATCGCCACGGTGATTTGGTCATACCCACGGGGTGAAGCCCTGGATAGTGCGGGCGAAACCGCGATCGATATTGCCGCCTATGCCGCCCAAATCGCGGCGCTGCTGGGGGCGCATATTATCAAGATCAAACTATCGACCGATCATCTATCCCTGCCCGCGGCGAAAACTGTTTATCAGGACGAAAAAATCGATATCGCCACACAGGCCGCGCGGGTCAAGCATTGTATGGACGCCAGCTTTGCCGGACGCCGGATTGTGGTATTTTCGGGTGGATCGAAAAAAGGTGCCGATAGTGTCTATGATGATGCCCGCGCCATTCGTGACGGGGGCGGCAACGGATCGATCATCGGGCGCAACACCTTTCAGCGCAGCCGTGCGGATGCCTTGGACATGCTGGGCAAGCTGGTAGATATTTACAAAGGGAAAGCATAGTTTTTTGATCTAACGCATTGAAACCCCATTCAGAATAGACAACAAATGCCGTAAGTAAATTTTTGCTTGCGGCTTTTTACATTTATGAGGTCTTTTTGTTGAATATCTTGATTGTCGGGGCTGGCCCCGTTGGATTAACCGCTGCCATCGAATTGGCGCGTGGTGGGATTAAACCAACAATTATTGAGCAACGTCTTGAGCCATCGGGGCTGTCGCGTGCTGTTGCGACGCAATCAGACGTTATTGATTTGTTAGAACCTTGCGGCGCAGGTGCAGCAATACGGGCCGAAGCCGTGTCTATCGATAAGGTTAAAGTTTACAAGAAAACCAAACTTGTCGCCACCATGCATATCAACAAGATACGCAAAACCAAAGAACGCCTCTACGGGATTGCACAAAACCGGATTGAATTTCATCTTACGGAGGCTTTGAATAAACTCGGAGTATTTGTGCAACATGGCGTCGCCCTTGAAGGCATTAGCCAAACCGATGATAAAGTGTACACAAATTATGGCGGTGAAACCCATACTTATGATTATGTCATCGCGGCTGATGGTGTGCGCAGCTTTATTCGCAATGCGCTCGGAATTGAGTATGACGGCTTTGATATGCCGGATGTTTGGTCGGTGGCCGATGTCTATGCCAAGGATTGGCCTAATCCCGAAGAAGGCAAAATTTATATTCTGCCGGATGGGCAGATTGCCTCGGCAATTCCGATTGAAACCGGACGGTTTCGGATTACCTCAAATACATTGAATGCGATTGATACGTTACCCGTGAAGATCAATGTGACCGAAGTAAACCAACAGGGTAATTTCCATATCTCGATCCGGCAAGCAAACACCTATTCCAAGGGGCGTGTTTTTCTGGCGGGGGATGCCGCGCATGCGCATTCGCCGGTTGATGGGCGCGGGTTAAATCTTGGGGTGGCAGATGCCGCTGATCTTGCCCGCAGGTTTCATGAGGGCGATCTGGAAGGCTATTCCAAGGCGCGCCATGCCAAGGGTGCCTATGTTTTGAAAATGTCTGAATTGGCACGCGGCTCCACAACATGTAGGCGATGGCGGCCCCGAACATTGGTATATATAGTGTTAAAGCTTATCCATTTCATCCCTGCGATTAATCGATATGCGACGTTAAAAGCCATCAGCAATCGCCCGGATTAGCCAGTTAAAAGCAAATAAAATCAATGCGATAGAAAATTGTTTTAAGGGATTCACAAACGATTCGTTTTATGTGATACTGCGCAGGTAACTTATGCAAATGGTTTAAAAATGAATCTACGTCGCAAGCGCCCCGCCTTTGGCATGATTGCCTATTTCGTTATCGTATTTGGCATCGGCGCATATTTTGCTATGGCCGCAATTCAAGGCGATTTTGGTGTGTTCAAACGTGTGCAAATCAATGCAGAGGTCGCGGCATTAGAGGCGGAATTGCTTTCTGTATCTAATCAAGTTGCCGATTTGGAAAACCGCACGCACCGCCTTTCGGATAATTACCTTGATCTTGATCTTCTGGATGAGCAAGCCCGTAGTATTCTGGGTATGATCCGCCCTGACGAGATTGTTATTCGTTAAATCTCTGCGCCGTCGGGCTGGCAATTCGTCGAAAATGGTTTGACCCTATTCATATGAATTTCAGGCGCCGCTGTTTTGTGGCGACGACCGGATCATCCCCGCGTATTCTATTGTCCGGTTTTGTTGTCCGGTAGAGGGTGGAAAATTGCATAAACGATTCCAGGATTCCGGAATCCTGGATTCCTTAAATAGGCATAATCGCCCAATTAAAAACGCGTCGCCAGCGCAAACAGATTTATTTGACGGGGCAGGCGCACTCCTGTATTGTGAAAATAGTTTAATGCTAAACTACATTATTGCCTACAGGAGAGCACGCCAATGGCCGCCCGTAAAAAACCTGCCAAATCAAATACTTCCAAAGAAGATCTGCTTAAATTCTATCGCGAGATGTTGATGATCCGCAGATTCGAGGAAAAGGCCGGGCAGTTATACGGGATGGGGCTGATTGGTGGGTTTTGCCACTTGTATATCGGGCAAGAGGCCGTTGTGGTCGGGATCGAGGCCGCCACCAAAGAGGGCGACAAACGCATCACATCTTATCGCGATCACGGCCATATGTTGGCCTGTGGCATGGACCCTAAGGGGGTCATGGCCGAGCTAACGGGGCGCGAAGGCGGCTATTCACGCGGCAAGGGCGGCTCCATGCATATGTTCTCGAAGGAGAAAAATTTTTACGGCGGCAACGGTATCGTTGGCGCGCAGGTGCCAATTGGTGCGGGGCTGGCCTTTGCTGACAAATATCTGGGCAATGACAATGTGTCTTTTGCCTATTTTGGCGATGGTGCGGCCAATCAGGGGCAGGTTTATGAAACCTTCAACATGGCCTCACTTTGGAAATTGCCGGTAATTTTTGTGATCGAAAACAATCAATACGCCATGGGCACCTCGTTACAGCGCGCCTCGTCTACACCCGAATTATACACACGCGGCACAGCCTTTGGCATCCCCGGTGAAACGGTGGACGGAATGGATGTTTTTGCGGTAAAGGCTGCGTCAGAAAAGGCGGTTGCCCATTGTCGTACTGGCAAAGGCCCCTACATTCTGGAAATGGTTACCTATCGCTATCGCGGTCACTCCATGTCGGATCCCGCCAAATACCGTACCCGCGAAGAGGTGCAAAAAGTGCGCGAGGAACGTGACGCGATCGAGCATGTGCGCGAATTGATCCTACTTGGCAAGCATGCCTCGGAAGAGGATTTAAAAGCCATCGACAAACAGATCAAAGCCGAGGTGAACGAGGCCGCGGAATTCGCCAAACAAAGCCCCGAACCCGCCTTGAGCGAACTTTGGACAGACATTTACGCCGACGCGTAAGCAACAGAAAAGAAAAGGTAATTCACTATGGCAACCGAAATTCTGATGCCCGCACTTTCCCCCACGATGGAAGAAGGCACACTCGCAAAATGGCTGGTAAAAGAGGGCGATACAGTTTCCTCTGGCGATATTATTGCTGAAATCGAAACCGACAAGGCCACGATGGAATTCGAGGCCGTTGATGAAGGGATCATCGGTAAATTGCTGGTGGCTGAAGGCACCGAAGGTGTGGCCGTTAATGCGCCGATTGCGATCTTGCTGGACGAAGGCGAAGACGCCGATACCCTGCCCGCCCCCTCTTCGGCCGCGCCCGCGCCCTCATCGGTGCCCACAGCGATGAGCGGCAGCGAAGAGCCCGCCCTCGCCGCCCCAAAGGCGGTGGTTATTCCGGATGACCCTGAAATCCCCGAAGGCACGGAGATGAAATCAACCACCGTGCGTGAGGCCCTGCGCGACGCCATGGCCGAGGAAATGCGCCGTGATCCAAACGTATTTTTAATGGGCGAAGAAGTGGCGCAATATCAAGGCGCTTACAAAATTTCCCAGGGCATGTTGGATGAATTTGGCGACAAGCGGGTGATCGACACCCCGATTACCGAACACGGGTTTACCGGCATCGCCGTTGGTGCGGCTTTTGGCGGATTGCGCCCGATTGTCGAATTCATGACCTTTAATTTCGCCATGCAAGCCATTGATCAGATTATTAATTCTGCAGCCAAGACATTGTACATGTCTGGCGGCCAAATGGGCGCACCGATGGTGTTTCGCGGGGCCAATGGCGCCGCCGCGCGTGTGGGTGCGCAGCACTCGCAGGATTACGCCACTTGGTATGCGCAGGTGCCGGGCCTTAAGGTGGCGATGCCTTATTCCGCCGCTGACGCCAAAGGATTGCTGAAATCCGCCATTCGCGATCCTAACCCGGTGGTGTTTCTGGAAAATGAAATCCTCTATGGTCAAGCCTTTGATGTGCCGGTGATGGATGATTTCACCGTGCCTTTTGGCAAGGCCAAAATCTGGCGCGAAGGCAGCGACGTAACCATCGTCAGCTTTGGCATCGGGATGAAATACGCACTTGAGGCAGCCGACGCACTGGCGGCGGATGGCATTTCCGCCGAAGTGATTGATCTGCGCACCCTGCGCCCTATGGACACCGAAACCGTGGTAAAATCGGTGATGAAAACCAACCGCTGCGTTACGGTTGAAGAAGGCTGGCCTGTAGGCTCTATTGGTGGACATATATCCAACGTTCTGATGCAGGAAGCGTTCGATTATCTGGACGCCCCCGTCATTACCTGCACCGGAAAAGACGTGCCCATGCCCTATGCCGCCAATCTGGAAAAACTGGCGCTTGTCACCACCGACGAGGTGATCGCCGCCGTTAAAACCGTGACTTACCGCTAAGGAGATCAAGCGATGCCTATAGAAATTCTAATGCCCGCCCTGTCTCCTACTATGGAGGAAGGCACTTTGGCGAAATGGCTGGTTAGCGAAGGTGACACCATCCAATCTGGCGATCTGATTGCCGAAATTGAAACCGACAAAGCCACCATGGAATTTGAAGCTGTGGATGAAGGCATTATCGGGAAACTGGTGATTGCTGAAGGTTCTGAGGGCGTTCCTGTGAATTCCGTGATCGCGATCCTGTTGGAGGATGGCGAAGAATTGGCTGATATCAGCACTGCTGCAGCCCCTGCCCCCAAAGCTGCGCGGGCTAAGGAAGAAGCGGCACCTGTTGAGGCCACAGCCCCTGCTGCGCCGGTCAAATCCGGCGACCGCGTCTTTGCCTCGCCTTTGGCGCGGCGCATTGCGGCGCAGAACGGCATTGATCTTGCCACGATTTCCGGCACCGGCCCGCGCGGGCGGATTGTTAAGGCCGATGTCGAAGGCAAACCAGCCACCAAACAGGCTCCCGTAGCAGCCAAAGCCCCCGCCGCCCCTGCCGCCACAGGTATGGCCGATGACGATCTAACCAAAATCTATGCGGATCGTGAATATGAGGTGGTGGAGCTGAACGGCATGCGCAAAACCATCGCCGCACGCTTGACAGAAGCCAAACAAACCGTGCCGCATTTCTATCTGCGGCGCAGTATCCAGATTGACGCATTGTTGGCGTTTCGCAGCCAGATCAACAAACAGCTTGAATCGCGCGGCGCTAAACTGTCGGTGAATGATTTCATCATCAAGGCCTGCGCCTTGGCGCTGCAATCCGTGCCAAAGGCCAATGCGGTTTGGGCCAATAACAAGGTGTTCTTGCTGAAACCATCCGATGTGGCGGTAGCTGTCGCGGTTGAAGACGGGTTGTTTACCCCCGTTATCAAGGATTCCGACAGCAAAAGCATGACCCAGATTTCCGCCCAGATGAAAGATATGGCCACCCGTGCACGCGAAGGCAAACTTGCCCCAAGCGAATATATGGGGGGCAGCTTTGCGATTTCCAATCTGGGGATGTTTGGCATTGAAAACTTCGACGCGGTTATCAACCCACCACATGGGGCAATTCTGGCCGTTGGGGCGGGTACGAAAAAACCTGTGGTGAACGCAGATGGCGAATTGGATGTGGCGACGGTGATGTCCGTAACACTCTCCGTAGATCACCGCGTGATCGACGGAGCCTTGGGCGCTGAATTGCTGAATGCCATCGTTTCCAATCTGGAAAACCCGATTGGAATGCTGGTTTAACACAAAGCCTCCGGTCAAGACACGTAAAGCAGTTGGTCCATAGCTGAAAAGGCCAGCTAGCTCTAGGGTAAAGCTCATCTTACCACTAGTGGGGAAAGGTCGCTCAATACAAAAACATCGATCTATACCCCGTGTCCTTGAACACCCGAAGACATGCTTGACGTTTTGAGCGTTCAAGATTCTGATATCCGCATGATCTCAAACCAGAACTTTCGGGTTTTGGCGTGAATTGAGTATCATTGGCAAACCCGGATCGTAAACGGCCATATTCGAATAATTTTTGCGTCATGTCATTGCGCCTTTTCACTCGGATCGTAACCTGTTGGTTTTTTTATCAATTAAAGATAACATGCGCGGCCGCTCTGCGTTTAGAAATAGCATCATAATTGTTGAAAAATCCAATGGACCGTCACAATTGCCTCTTTCCCAGACGCGAGCCCTATACTAAGACACCCTCAACAGCTTCCTTGGGGGAAAGATATGCAAGAGCCAACGATCACTGACGACCTAATCGCCAGCCACGGGCTTAGCCCGGATGAATATGCCGACATCCTGCGCATCCTGAACCGCGCGCCGAATTATACAGAACTGGGCATTTTTTCGGCCATGTGGAACGAACATTGCTCGTATAAATCCTCAAAAAAATGGCTGCGCACCCTGCCCACCAAAGGCCCGCAGGTTATTTGCGGCCCCGGCGAAAATGCCGGCATTGTCGATATTGGCGATGGGCAATGTGTGGTGTTTAAGATGGAAAGCCACAATCATCCGTCCTATATCGAACCCTACCAAGGCGCGGCCACTGGCGTTGGCGGCATTTTGCGTGACGTGTTTACCATGGGCGCGCGCCCGATTGCAGCGATGAATTCGCTATCATTTGGCGAACCGGATCACCCCAAAACCACCCA
>CAMZKY010000023.1 GCA_947311455.1 uncultured Marinosulfonomonas sp.
CGTCCGAGTTCTGTCATTTTGTTGGGAATGGTGGCGCTGATATTGACCTCTGTCAAAATAAAGTGCGCACCAATCATTCAAAGCAAGCTTGAAGCGAGACAATGGCATATTGATTGTCTCATATAATTCCAAAGTTTGCCTATTTAGTATTTTTTTGCCAATACCCACTAGACACCACCTCGCCACCCGTCTACATAACCGCGACCCGAACGTGAAAATCGTTTACTCGTGCCCGAGTAGCTCAGGGGTAGAGCAGTGGACTGAAAATCCTCGTGTCGGTGGTTCAAATCCGCCCTCGGGCACCATTTATCAAGCAACTACACTAACTTAGATGATACCTACATGCGTCTGTTGCGCACTAGAATCCTGACACACAGTTACACATTTTTGACGGATGGATGACCCAACAACTGTGCAAGTGATTTTGGACAACAATCGACAAAATGGCCTGTCATAAATTCGGCATCGCACCGTTTTTATGACATTATTTGGCGACCCCGACTGGATTCGAACCAGTAACCTGCCCCTTAGGAGGGGGCTGCTCTATCCAGTTGAGCCACGGGGCCTGAGATGGTGGTCAGGCTTTAGTCTTTAACTTGGTTGTAAATCGCAATCAACCGAGATTGTTTCGTTTCCCTAATTCTCGGATCGTGCTATCGCCTGATTATGTCCGGAAAAACCCATTCATTATCTATCGATTTCACAAGCGGCGCGATTGCCCATCGTTTGAAATATGGCGGCGGGCGCGGGCAGGCTTTGCCCCGCGCGATTGGAATGAAATCCGGGCACATACCAAATGTTGTTGACGCAACGGCAGGCCTTGGACGGGATGCGTTTTTGATGGCATCTTTGGGGGCAAACGTAACGTTGATTGAACGGTCGAAGCATATGTTCGAATTGCTTGAAACCGGCATTGAACAGGCGCGTGTTCATGGGGGTGAAATCGGAGATATCGCCCAGCGGATGACCTTGTTGTTTGGGGATGCAAAGGCGCTGCTGCCAAGCCTAGCGCCGGACGTAATCTTGATTGACCCGATGCATCCTGAACGCAAAAAATCGGCGCTGGTAAAAAAGGAAATGCGCCTGATCCGCGATATTGTCGGGGTTGACGGGGATGCGCCGGAATTGATGCGTGTCGCCTTGGCTAGCGCGCAAAAACGTGTGGTTTTGAAATGGCCTCAAAAGGCTGACCCGATGGCGGGCCTCCCTGCCCCGTCGCATCAGATCACCGGAAAATCCACGCGCTATGATGTGTTCATGGTGCACCCAATAACGGAATCCTCCTGACAGGTTTAGGCCCAATTCCCTATTATATTCCGAGCAAATAGAAGGAATGCAAGAATGAAAAACTGGATCGCGGTGGCAAGTGCCGAGCATGTGCGCCTTGGGCGGGCGCAGGGGTTTATGCAGGTGAACCACGGTAAACTTGCCCCCCTGAAACGCATTCATCCAGGCGACCATGTGGTGTATTATTCGCCCACTGTTGTGATGCGCCAGCCGGATGGATTGCAAAGCTTTACCGCGATCGGAACGGTGAAACCGATCGAGCCCTATCAGGCCTCGATGCATGGCGGCAAATTCCTTCCTTATCGGCGGGATGTGGATTGGTGTGAGGCGCAGGAAACCGGAATTCGCCCGCTGTTGGATCATCTGGAATTCACCCGTGGCAAAACCAACTGGGGTTATCAAATGCGGTTTGGTTTGTTTGAAATAACCGCCGCTGATATGGATGTGATTGCACAGGCTATGAACGTGGTTTTCACATAGCACCGATGCAAAAAGCCCCGACAAACATGGTCGGGGCTTTTTGAAAATCATGTCACGGCGTGATTATTTATCGTCATCGTCTTTGCTATCGGGCAAGTTAAAGAAGCTGTCCGCATCAATAATTGGTTGTTCCTCTTCTTTGGGTTCAGCCGATAAAGTGAAGGTTTCAAGCCCTTCCATCGAGGCTGGAATTTTTGTTTCATCAGCCGCCAAAGATTGCTCTGTGGAAACCAGTTTGCGGCGCTCGTCATCTGTCATGCCACCGCCCTCTTTGGCCATGCGCGCATTGGCTTTTTGCACGGCCGTGTCCAGCTCGGTTTGCTTACACAGGCCAAGGGCAACAGGATCAATCGGCTGAATATTGTTTATATTCCAATGGGTTCTTTCACGCAGCGCCTGAATTGTGGGTTTGGTTGTGCCCACCAGTTTGCTGATTTGGCTATCGGCCAATTCGGGGTGAAATTTCACCAGCCACAAGATTGACGCGGGCCGATCCTGACGTTTTGAAAGCGGCGTATAACGCGGGCCACGGCGTTTTTCTTCGCCCACGGCAGCGGCGTAGAATTTCAATTTCAACTTGTGTTTTGGATCATCTTCGCCGGCTTTTATTTCATCGCGGGTTAGCTGATTATTCGAGATCGGGTCAAACCCTTTTACGCCCGTAGCGACGTCGCCGTCGGCGATGCCTTGCACTTCTAATTCGTGCAATCCGCAAAAATCCGCGACCTGTTTAAACGTCAGGGTCGTGTTGTCTACCAACCATACTGCGGTTGCTTTTGCCATAATCGGTTTGCCCATGAAACTCTCCTACATCAGCCGTTCAAACATATCTTTCCTATGCCCCCGAAAGGGCGACCCGATCTTTGGGCCAGTTCACATTGTCAGGGAACGTAATCGCTATATAAGGGGAATAACCCAAAGAGGAAAGAGAAAATGCAAAAACTGTTTCTGGCGTTGTGTGCCAGCCTTTTCATTGCCCAAACCGCCAGTGCCGAAGGCGAGCGCGCGGGGGATTTTGACTATTACGTTATGTCCCTGTCATGGTCGCCGAACTGGTGCGCCAATGATGGCGATGCACGGGGTGCAGACCAGTGCGATCCCAGGCATGATTACGGTTGGATCCTGCACGGGCTTTGGCCACAAAATGAAACAGGATTTCCAAGTTATTGCAATAGCTTAGCGCGAAATCCGTCGCGCGGCGAAACCAAGGCCATGACCGATATTATGGCATCAGGCGGGTTGGCGTGGCACCAATGGAAAAAGCACGGGCGCTGTTCGGGTTTGTCGTCGCGGGAATATTTTGAAACCGCACGCCGCGCCTATGATGCCATCACGCGCCCAGCGGTATTTCGCAAGGTTACCAAGACTTTGAAGTTACCCGCCAAAGTGATTGAGGATGCGTTTCTAAAGGCCAACCCGAATCTGCGCGCCAACATGATCACCATCACCTGCAAAAACAACCGCATCCAGGAGGCGCGGATCTGTTTGACCAAGGATTTGAAGCCGCGCAAATGCGGGCGGGATGCTATCAGGGATTGCACGATTTCGGATGCGCTATTTGATCCCGTTCGATAGATCCCCGATCAATAGTTAACGCCGGTTTTTCGGCAAATTTACTTGTATGGCAAGTGTATGGCAAGTGTATGGCAAGCGTATGGCAATGCGTATGGCACATATTCGGGTTAACCAACCAAAACGAGCGGCGGCACCCGATGCCGACAGGTCTGCGACAAATGGGCTTGTTCGGCGTTATATTTTTATTTTATACGGTTTTTCAATTATGCTGTAAAAACCGTATACGGCAGCACGATAAACAACACCGTAATTTTACTCGATTGAAAATTAGGAAAAACCGCAATGGATGAATACCCCGCATTTGTGCAACAAGGTCTGGATTACGCCCTACAAGGGTGGGGATTTGCCAAGGGGTGGCTTCTTAGCCCTGCCGCGTGGTCGCAATTCGGGCTGTTAGTGGCGGCCTTTTTTATCGCGCTTTATGTCAGCCGGAAAATTTCACCGGCGTTAAAGCGGGTGATTACCCCACCCGCAGAGCAAAATTCAATCTTTGCAACGATACGTCGGTTTGTTCTGATATTTCTGCCGCTTATTTTGCCTGTTCTGGCCTATGCGTTGACGGGCATCGGCGAACAGGTGACGCGATCAATCTTTGGATCGGGGGCGGTGATTGCCTTTGGGAAACGGGTGTTCCTGTTTTTAGCTGCGCGCGCATTGGTGCGCGATATCGTAACAGATTCTTTCCTGAAAATGGTCGGCAAATTTATCCTGATTCCGGCAATGGCGCTGTATGCGCTAGGCGCGCTGGATGTGATTATCGAACAGTTGAATAACACGATTATCGCCCTTGGGAATATTTCGTTTTCGGTGATGGCACTGGTGCGCGGGATCATTGCCGGCAGCCTGCTCTTTTGGTTGGGCCGCTGGTCAAATGATCAAAGCGCCTCATTTATCACCAAGCAAGACGAGATGCGCCCGGCAACGCGTCAGCTGGCGGTAAAGGCCGCAGAGATTGCGATTTTTGGCGTTGCGTTTCTGTTATTGATGAGCATCATGGGCATCAACCTAAGCTCGCTTGCGGTGTTGGGCGGGGCAATCGGTGTTGGCCTTGGCTTTGGGCTGCAAAAAATTGCGTCGAACTTTATTTCAGGGGTAATCCTGCTGCTGGAAGGGCAAGCCACAGTTGGCGATTACGTGGAGCTGGACGGCGGCGAAGCAGGCACCATTGTTAAAATGATGGCCCGCGCGGCGATTTTGGAAACCTATGACGGACGCTGGATTGTTGTGCCGAATGAGGATTTCATCACCACGCGGGTGGTGAATTATTCCGACAGCGGATCGGCCAACCGCTATGAGGCCCCGTTCAGCGTTTCCTATAACACCGACATCAATCTGGTGCCGGATATTGTCGAGGCGGCCGTTTCCAAACATCCCGAAGTGTTAACCAAACCGTTCCCCGCTGATTGCGAACTGCGTGGATTTGGGGATAGTGGCGTGGATTTCGCCGTGGAATTCTGGGTGAATGGTATTGATGACGGAAAGAATAAATTCACCTCGGATGTGCTGTTTTTGATCTGGAACGCATTAAAAGAAAACGGCATAGAGATCCCGTATCCGCAACGGGTTGTCGAAATCAAAGGCGGTTTTCCAATGCCCAAATCAGAATGATTGATACGCTTATCATCGGGGCTGGCCCCGCCGGATTGATGGCCGCCGAGGTGCTGTCGGCAGCGGGTAAATCTGTGGTTGTTGCGGATGCAATGCCCACTGTCGCACGCAAATTCCTGATGGCGGGGAAATCGGGCTTAAACCTAACCAAGGACGAACCGCTTGAGGTGTTTCTGGCCCAATATGACGCCTCGCCTGCGCTGGAACCGATTTTAAAATCTTTTGACAATCGCGCCGTTCAGGA
>CAMZKY010000024.1 GCA_947311455.1 uncultured Marinosulfonomonas sp.
AGAAATAAGAAAAGATCGATTCGCAAAACGCCCATCGGGATCGTCGGTTTTTAAACCCAAGGATCCAACAGATACCCAAACTGACAGCGATTTAGCCTGCGCTTGAATAGCTTTTAACGTCGGGTCGTCTTCCTCGTATGCAAAAACCGAAAGCTGATGGTCACGGTTAGAAGAGATACAGTTTGTAACCTCGGGCGTTAGAATAAATTGTGCGCCCTGATCTGAAGCCTCCTGAATATAACCCAGAACAGTGGGCAGATTTTCATCCGGCAAATCAGAGGCGTTAAGCTGTATCAGGGCCACACGCATCTATCTAATCCGCCAGCATAGCATCAAGTTTTCCATCGCCTTCCAGCGCAAAGATATCATCACAACCACCGACATGGATATCGCCGATAAATATTTGTGGCACGGTGTGCCCACCATTCGCGCGCGCCATCATTTCCTGGCGTTTGGCAGGATCATTTCCAACGTTGTATTCGGTAAATTCCACACCTTTTTTATTGAGCAGGCGTTTTGCGGCGACACAAAATCCACAAAATGTGGATGTATAAATTTCAACTGTTTTCATTTTCGCATTCCTAAAGTTTGTCTGAACTATAGGGATTTAAGCATTCTTGGCAACGCGCGCCAGTGTGACAATATCGACATTTTCCGCATCTGCAGCCAAACAGGCCTCGGTGCAGGCTGCAAGGGTTGCGCCAGATGTCAAAACATCATCAACCAACAAGATATTGCGCCCCCTCATTTCGTTCGCCCGTTTAGGATGGATGGATATTGCATCCACAAGCATTTTGAACCGCTCAACACGATTTAACCCATCAAGGCATTTCGTTGATCTGTGCCGAACCAAATGGTCTGGGCAATAGCTTTGGCCTAAAATTTGCGCCATTTCTTTTGCCAATAGCGCCGATTGATTAAACCGGCGCATCAATAACCGTGTCCAATGCAACGGAACGGGCACAATGATCTGGTTGTCGCGCCTTAAGGGCTTGGCCGCCCGTGCCATCCAATATGCGGCTGAAATTGCTAGATCCTGACGTTCACCATGCTTCAAAGCCAGCACAATTTTTCGGCCATTTCCCTGGTATGCTACCGCCGCGCGCCCGCGCGCCCATGGACGAGCAGTGGTGATACAATCATCGCAGAGCGCCGTTTCGTTTTGATCTTGGCCAATCAAAGGCGTGCCACATTTATCGCAGCCTGTGCCATCAATAAAATGCGTTTCACGCCAACATGCCCCACATAAGGAATGGGCGTTTTCAATCAATTCATCACAGGTTATGCACCGCGACGGATAAATAATTTGAAGCAAGCTTTGCATTTGGCATCCAATCTCATAACGTGCGCCCGACCAAAGGATAAAAAATGAACACCCGACCCGCGCTAACAGATATAACGGCCCTCGCTCGAAATACGGCTCGGGCCAATACGCATTCTGAACCGGCAATGTTTTTGCAGGAACAAGCAATGCTTGAAATTAAGGAAAGACTAAATCAGGTTAACAGGACGTTTAAATCAATCGCAATTGTTGCAAGATTTCCAAAAATTTGGCAAAAATCCTTTCCGGACGCGAAAATTGTGCCCGATAACGATGTGCTGGGCCTAGAGGTTCAAACCTATGATTTGGTTATCCATTCGCTTTCGCTGCATTGGGCGAATGATTTGATTGGGCAGCTTATTCAATGTCAGCGCGCGTTAAAACCGGATGGCCTGTTTTTGGCGGCTGTGTTTGGCGGGCAAACCCTGAATGAATTGCGCAGCTGTTTGGCACAGGCCGAGGCCGATTTATACGGCGGTATGTCGCCCCGCGTGGTGCCGATGGGGGAAATCCGCGATATGGGCGATCTGCTGTTTCGATCCGGTTTTGCCTTGCCTGTTGCCGATAGCATTGTCACCACGGTGTCCTACGCCAACGTAACCCGCTTGATGCATGATCTGCGCGCTATGGGCGAAGGTAATGCCCTTGCCCAGCGCAAAAAATTGCCCGATAGCCGCGCCTATTTTGACATTGTCAAACGTATTTACAGCGATGTATACGGGGCCGAAGATAACCGTATTTTGGCTACATTCGAGACGATTTTCCTAACCGGATGGTGCCCCGATGAAAGCCAGCCAAAGCCCTTGCAACCCGGGTCGGCCACTTGCAGCCTTGCCGATGCGTTGGGCAGCCAAGAACATAAGTTGAAAGAATAGCGCATGACCACTAATTCATCCAAAAAAATCGGCGTTTTGATCGCCAATCTTGGAACGCCCGACAATTATGATTATTGGTCAATGCGCCGCTACCTCAGCGAGTTTTTGTCAGACAAGCGGGTGATCGATTATCCATCGTGGAAATGGCAGCCTTTGTTACAACTGATTATTCTAACGAAACGGCCATTTAGTTCGGGCAAGGCCTATAAATCAATCTGGAATCACGGCGCCGGTGAAAGCCCGCTAATGACAATTACCAAGGCCCAAACCGCCGCGCTGGATTCAGCTTTAACCGCAAAATACGGCGATCAGGTGATGGTGGATTTCTGTATGCGCTACGGCAATCCGTCAACGAAATCCAAGCTTGATGAAATGATAAATGCGGGCTTTGACCGGATCATATTTTTCCCGCTTTATCCCCAACACGCAGGTGCCACCACGGCCACGGCGAATGATGCCTTTTATCGTGCGCTATGCGATGCCAAGCCGCAACCCGTTGCGCGCACCATTCCGGCCTATTGCGAGAACGATCTCTATATCAACGCGCTGGCCGGGTCCGTGCGCGATGCCTACGACAGCTTTAAAATCCGCCCCGATCACCTGGTTGTTTCCTATCACGGCATGCCAAAACGCTATATCGACGAGGGCGACCCTTACTTGGATCATTGCACCGCCACATCGCGTTTATTGGCGCAGGAATTGGGTTGGAAAGACGGCGAAATTATCACCACCTTCCAATCCCAATTCGGGCCCGAAGAATGGCTCAAACCTTACACAGTGGATCACGTCGCTAAACTTGCCGCTGACGGCAAGAAAAACATTGCCGTCATTGCCCCCGCTTTTGCCGCGGATTGCATCGAAACGCTTGAGGAAATCAACGAAGAAATTTGCGACAGCTTTAAACATGCAGGCGGCGAAATATTCCAATATATCCCTTGCCTAAATGATTCAGACGCGCATATTCAGGCCCTCGCCTCGATCATAGACGAAAGCCTTTCAGGCTGGATTAGCGCCGTGTAAATGGAGCCGCTGCACCCCAAAGCTGACGAACTTTTTTGTCCCGACCCCAAGATTTGCGATAAAACTTGTATGTGAATGATTGCCGCTTTGGGCCAGCGCGGGTGATAACAAAGTTTGTTCCGCACGGCCTCGTTGCATAGATCCCCGCTTGGCTGATATCAACGGGTTCTATTTTCTTCAGGATGCACATCGCAACCAGAACAAAACCACCTTATGGTCGGGATGCAAAACGGTTCTATCAACAACAAAAAATGCGCCAGTCGTCGCATAATCAATTTCGCTAAAGCATCGCGATCAGTTCGTGATGTTTGGCGGTGAAATCCTGACGAACGGCAAGTGGGGCGCGCAGGTGAATGCGCAGCCCCGCAACCAGATTTCCATCTGGCGTCCCAAACAATTTGTTGGCTTCTTCGGTTGAAAATCCTGCAATTTGTATTGCTTCCAACCATGCGCTTATTTTATCGGCTTTTTTGATTTGCTTTTTGACGGCAACAGGAATAGAAGCGGGAAGCCCGAACTTGATATGAATAGCTGCGGTTAACCGATCATCCAGCGCGCCATAGCCCGGCCCTACAGCTGCTTTAACAGGCGAAATCATATCTCCAATCACATATTCAGGCGCATCATGCAAAAGGGCAGCTAAACGCCATTTTATCGGCGCCTTAGGCTGGATTAAACTATAAATTTTTTCAACCAAAATGGAATGCTCGGCCACTGAATACGCATAATCGCCAATCGTTTGCCCGTTCCAGCGGGCCACAAAGGCAAGGCCGTGCGCGATGTCATCTATTTCGATATCCATTGGCGTAGGATCCAACAAATCAAGGCGACGACCTGATAGCATTCTTTGCCAAGCGCGGGGCTGTTTCATATTAACCTCATTTTTAAGAGTATATACTACTTAGACGCGGGGTATTGTCGAGAGTGCAAAGAGGTGTTATTTGAGCGCGAATTATCCATCCGAGTAAAAATAAAGGAGTGCGGCGCAATGGCGACCGACTATATCGTAAAAGACATTTCATTGGCCGAATTTGGCCGCAAGGAATTAGACATCGCTGAAACAGAAATGCCGGGCCTGATGTCTTTGCGCAAGGAATACGGCGAAAGCCAGCCTTTAAAAGGCGCGCGCATTGCCGGATCACTCCATATGACAGTTCAAACTGCCGTTCTGATTGAAACGCTGGTTAGCCTTGGTGCCGAAGTGCGCTGGGCATCATGTAATATTTTCTCGACACAAGATCACGCTGCGGCGGTGATTGCCGCGGCCGATATTCCGGTGTTTGCCGTTAAGGGCCAATCATTGGAAGAACATTGGGATTACCAAGACCGTATCTTTATGTTCGAAGACGGTATGTGTAACCTGATTTTGGATGATGGTGGTGATGCCACACTGTATATCCTGCTTGGTGCGCGCGCCGAAAATGGCGAAGCCGAATTGCTGGAAAACCCGCAATCCGAAGAAGAAACCGCAATTTATGCACAAATTAAAAAACGCATGGCAGCAAGCCCTGGCTGGTTCACCAAACAGCGCGACGCGATCAAAGGCGTTTCGGAAGAAACAACAACTGGTGTACACCGTTTGTATGAGTTGCACGCCGCTGGCCAATTGCCCTTCCCTGCGATCAACGTGAATGACAGTGTGACCAAATCCAAATTTGACAATAAATACGGCTGTAAAGAGTCGCTGGTAGACGGTATTCGCCGCGCTACTGACACAATGATGGCTGGTAAAGTGGCTGTTGTTTGTGGTTATGGCGATGTTGGCAAAGGCTCTGCTGCGTCTCTGGCAGGTGCTGGTGCGCGTGTTAAGGTTACAGAAATCGATCCTATCTGTGCACTTCAGGCGGCGATGGACGGGTTCGAGGTTGTGACATTGGAAGATGCTGTTTCAACAGCGGATATTATCATTACCACAACCGGTAATAAAGACATTGTCCGGATCGAGCATATGCGCGAAATGAAAGATATGGCCATTCTTGGCAATATCGGCCATTTTGACAATGAAATTCAGGTTGCTGCGCTGAAAAATCACAAATGGACAAACATCAAAGATCAAGTTGATATGATCGAAATGCCATCCGGTGCGCGGATTATTTTGCTGTCTGAAGGCCGTTTGTTGAACCTTGGCAATGCGACTGGCCACCCATCGTTTGTAATGTCAGCATCGTTCACCAACCAAACCCTTGCCCAAATTGAACTCTGGACAAAGGGTGATGAATACAAAAACGAAGTTTACATTCTGCCTAAACATCTGGATGAAAAAGTTGCGATGCTGCACCTTGACCGGATCGGTGTTAAACTTTCCAAACTTAGCAAAGAGCAAGCTGATTATATCGGTGTTAGCGTAGACGGGCCTTATAAACCGGAACATTACCGTTACTAAATATCATTTTTGAGTATTGGAAAAAGCCGCGGCGTTTGCTGCGGCTTTTTTTGTTTTAATATGACGTAACATTGCAGGGGGAAAAAGAGATAAATGTTTTCCTTTTCGAAACAATCATTTCAGATTAAGGTTGATCTATGTGTGGGGTGTGGCCCCTAATTTATTATTTCCAGGAGATACCTGATGGGTAAAAGAGACGACTTAATCGCAACATATGCGGATGATTTGAAAAATAAATGCGGAATGGAGCCGGATATGGATCTGCTGCGCAAAGTAACAATCGGCTGCGGCCCGGCGATCTATAACCGCGATGCGTCAACAGTTGCAGCAAGCCAACCTGCGGAGCTGGAAACAGTTAAAAAGAACTTCTTGATGAAGAAACTTGGCCTTGCTGATAGCCCAGAGTTGATGGAAGGCATCAATGCCGCCATGGAAACATACGGCAAATCCGAGCGCACCAAATACCGCGCTGTGGTTTATTACATGCTGGCGAAACAGTTTGGTAAAGAGTCCGTTTACGGCTAAACCACCCTATCAGAATTGAAGAAACGCCCGCCCATTGTGGTGGGCGTTTATGTTTGGATTTGAAGGAAATTGTTCGTACTTGCCGTTTGCGTAGAATCGATATCACCCCTAAGTTTAATCTACAGGCTAGGACGGCCGAGACCTTTTTATATTTTCACGTGTGGTGCAATTGGGAGCACGTGGGGTGACAGAGGGTCCCGGGGGGTCGGGGCCCTCTACTATTTTTATAGCAGCGTTAAAACAACACCCATTATAGCGCAACCGAATGCAGCATACCTCCATCAATCAACAGCAGATTTCTGGGCCGCATTGAAAATCCATAGTTGGTGGCGCCCCATGGGGCGGCGATGCACACCGCTCATCCAAGACCGCTAACAAAGCCTTTGTCGATTCTTCGATAATTCCTGTGGTGTTCATGCGATGGGAAAACTTTAAACGGTTTTGGGCTTAACGTAATATTTACAATGCTAAATGGCCAAGCCAGCGGTATGGATTGCGTATGGCAAACGTATGGCAAGCCTATGGCAAATAGCCAGCGCACCGCGTGGTTAATGCGGCGAGCGGTTAAGAATTCCCTAACTCAAGGAGGTTCTGTCGCAAATTTTTATGCTATTCCCGTCCTCGTTTGATTTTGCCATAAGGCGTTTCAAAAAGCTACAGGCAGGACGCACTAAATATGAGCATTGATTTTAAAGGCAGCCATTACCCGAAAGACGTGATCTTATACGGGGGTTTTTCTATGTGCGCTACGCCGTTTCCTATCGTGATCTGGAAGAAATAATGGAAGAGCGCGGGGTGAATGTTGACCACGCAACGCTGAACAGGTGGGTTGTGAAATATTTTCCAGAGAATGCCAAAGCAGCCCAGATCAAAAAGCGCCCCACAGGCCAATCCTGGCGAATGGATGAGACCTACATCAAGGTAAAAGGCCTCCTCTCGGTGATTGCTATGCAATCGCCTACCGGGCAATGGATGGACTTACTATTACCGCGCAATCGGCAAAAATGGTTTTCCGGATAAGGTCGTGATTGATAAAAGCGGCGCAAATCTCGCGGGATTACAGAACATGAATTGCGCGCTGGTTTTGAACGGTTGGTTCTGGCTGATCGAGAACCTGCAGGCCAAATATTTGAATAATATCATCGAACACCCCTCTTGTCTTATGAATGAGATGGTTTCTGTGTGATACAGGAACCACTGCCTGACAGGGCATTAATGCCCTGTCAGGCAGTGGCGGGGGTCGGATCGTTCCCCTCTTGGTCTGTGGGACCGTCACTGAGTATGGTCGCCCCCGTCTTTTCTACTGATCTGAACCACTGACCGGCAGGCGATTGCGCAGCAATCTGCCGAGAGGTGGATACATGGGCTTTGGGCCCGCATGACAAGACAAGGTAAGGAAAAGACAGATGAATGATACCATAGGAATCGATATCTCGAAAGATATGCTGGACACATATTGGCTTTCAAAACGGAAGCACAACCAATTTGCCAACAACAAGACCGGCTTGAAATTGCTCATCCGCTGGGTGCAAGACGCGGAGGCGTCTTTGGTCGTGTTCGAGGCGACAGGTGTTTATCATCGATTACTTGAAGTCAATCTTGCATCACATGACATCCCGTTTGCGCGGGTCAACCCGCGTCAGGCCCGCCGCTTCGCAGAGGGAACTGGCACACTTGCCAAAACGGACCGTGTCGATGCGGCCATGCTGGCCAGGATGGGGGCACTATTGGAATTGAAAGCTGACAAGCCAAAAAGCGAAATGCTTCATAATCTCAAGGGGCTGGAAACAGCCCGGCAAGCTTTGATAAGGGACCGGACGGCTGCAAGGGCGCGCCTGGCAACCGCAACATACCCGCTGCTCAGAAAGCAAGCCACACGGCGTTTGCGGCAGGTTGATCGCGACATCGCGCAGATCGACACAACGATTGAGGCGGTTATCACCGCTGACAAGATACTCTCCGAAAAGGCCGACATTCTCGTCAGCATCCCTGGCATTGCAAAGATAACCGCATACGCGATGCTTATCGAAATGCCCGAACTGGGCAGCATGAGCGGAAAGCAGTCCGCGAGTTTGGCGGGTCTTGCCCCAATCTCGCGCCAATCCGGCAAGAGGCAGGGCAAAGAGCGTATTCAAGGCGGTCGCGCTGTTTTACGAAAGGCTATCTATTTACCTGCTGTGGTCGCCACGCGTTTTAATCCAGATCTGAAAGCAAAATATCATGAGCTGTTTGCCAACGGAAAATGCAAGAAACTTGCGATTACAGCGATCATGCGAAAGCTCGTAGTCATGGCAAATGCCCTGTTACGTGATGGTCGAAAATGGACCGAAATACGGGCTTGACCAATACGGATACTCAGCGATGTAAACATCGCTTGCCGGGCAATGGATGGCTTGCGCCGAAAGGATGGGTATTTACATCCAGTATATTCAGCTCGGCAAGCCGCAACAGAACGCTTACATCGAGC
>CAMZKY010000025.1 GCA_947311455.1 uncultured Marinosulfonomonas sp.
GGTGGATAACACCGGCGTTTATACAGTGCCCGAAGGCAACTATTTCTTTATGGGCGATAACCGCGATAATTCATCCGACAGCCGCGTGCCGCGCAATGCCGGCGGGGTCGGGTTTGTGCCTGCCGAATACATCATTGGCCGCGCCGAACGGATTATGTTCTCGGCCGCTGGCAGCCGCCTGTTCTATTTCTGGACATGGCGCTCGGATCGATATTTCAAGGCGATTGAATGAAGTTGTCTACCAATCTAAAACTGTTCTGTGAACGCATCGGGTATGAGTTCAAACGGCCCGAGCTTTTGCATCGGGCCGTTACCCATTCGTCAATGTCATCGCCCAATCGGGGCGACAATCAGCGGCTTGAGTTTTTAGGGGATCGCGTGCTTGGGCTGGCAATGGCTGAGGCAATGTTCAACGCCGACACCAAAGCCACCGAAGGCCAGATGGCCCCGCGCTTTAACGCCTTGGTGCGTAAGGAAACTTGCGCCGACGTGGCCCGCGCAATTGATCTAGGGGCTGTGTTGAAACTGGGCCGCTCGGAAATGTTGTCGGGCGGGCGGCGCAAAGAGGCCTTGTTGGGTGACGGCATGGAAGCCCTGATCGCGGCTGTCTATCTGGATGGCGGATTTGCGGCGGCACAGGATTTAATTTTACGCCTGTGGGGCAACCGCATCGATACCGTTAAAGAAGACGCGCGCGACCCGAAAACTGCCTTGCAAGAATGGGCGCAAGCCCGCAAACAGGCCATCCCCAAATATATCGAAGTCACTCGTACAGGGCCAGATCATGCACCCGTATTCACTATTCGCGCCGAACTGGCCAATGGCGAAACCGAAACAGCAACCGCAAATTCAAAACGGCAGGCGCAACAAGCCGCCGCCAAGGCGCTTTTGGCGCGACTGGAGAAAACAACATGACCGAAACACGCGCGGGCTTTGTTGCCCTGATTGGTGAACCAAACGCAGGCAAATCAACGCTGCTAAACAAGATGGTCGGGGCCAAGGTTTCGATTGTGACGCACAAGGTGCAAACCACCCGTGCCCGTATTCGCGGCGTGGCGATGGAAGGGCAATCGCAGCTGGTGTTTGTTGACACCCCCGGCATTTTCACCCCGCGCCGCCGCCTTGATCGCGCCATGGTCGCCGCCGCTTGGAGCGGGGCCGCCGACGCCGATCTGGTGGTGCTGTTGGTCGAGGCGCATCGCGGCATTACTGCTGGCGTCAAGGTAATCATTGACGCCTTGAACGAGCGCGCAGGCGGACGCCCTGTGGCGCTGGCGATCAACAAAATCGATAAGGTCAAAGCCGATGCATTGCTAGTGTTGACCAAGGAATTGAATGAACTATACGGGTTTTCCGAAACCTTCATGATCTCTGCAGAACGCGGCCACGGCGTGGACGATCTTCGCAAATGGCTGGCAACCAAGGTGCCGACCAGCCCATGGTTATACCCCGAAGACCAGATCGCCGACCTGCCCCTGCGCATGATTGCTGCCGAAATGACCCGCGAAAAATTGACCCTGCGTTTGCATCAGGAATTGCCCTATCAATTAACCGTGGAAACCGAAAAATGGGAAGACCGTAAAGACGGGTCGGTGAAGATTGACCAGTTGATCTACGTGATGCGTGACGGGCACAAGGGTATCTTGCTAGGCCACAAAGGCGAAACCATCAAGGCGGTGGGCAAAGCCTCCCGCGAAGAGCTTGAAGAATTTTTAGGCCGCAAGGTGCATTTGTTTCTGCAAGTGAAAGTGCGGCCAAACTGGCTGAATGAATCCGAACGCTATGATGAAATGGGCCTGAATTTCAAAGACGGGAATACATGATCCGCCTGACGGCAGAATTCTGGGTGCAAGCCTATTTAACCCGACTGCGGCTTTCCGATATTCCGGTGTTTATCACCGCCAAAGGCGACGCCACCGCGGGGGCGGTTTTGGTGAAATCCAATACACTGGACGGGCAGGCAAAGGTATTTCAACGCTCGTTTGATCTGATGACAGGTGAGCGGGCGTGGATCATTCTAGCCGAAGGCGACGAACGTGATGTGGATGCTACAATTGAAAAACAAAAGTCCTTTGACCCTGATCTATGGGTGATCGAAACCGAAGATCGTGACGGGCGGCATTTGCTTGATCAAGACGGACTAAACACCTGAACCCAACCCGCTCCCCGCTTCTATTTCGCATAAATATCCCTGAGAAGTCTGCGCCCCTCGCAGAGGCGGGGCAGGCAGCCCCCTACCGCCGGCCTGACAGGGTCGGCCTCTCCGAGCGTTGCGCAGCAACTCTGTTTAATTACAGACAGCCTTAAATGCTTTCCATTCTGGTTTTGTCATTGCAGGTGTTGCATCCGTTAACTTCGCCGCCGCTTTTCTGGCTTTGGCAATCCGGTCACCTGCAGCAGGGTGTGTCATGAAATGCTTGGCCAGTCCGGTTGGCTCTTCTTTGCCCTCGGTCAACCGTTCAAACAGAGTGGCCAAACCAATAGGTGAAATGCCGGATTTGGCAAGGATGTCATGGGCAAAATCATCGGCGGCGGATTCGGCCTCTTTGGTGTAGGTGGCCTCAACCATTTGTCCTGTCAGGAACGACACCACAGTGCCGCCGGCGAAATCGCCAAACAGCAACCCCAGCACCCCGATTGAGCCTGCGGATCTAAGGGCAATACGGGTTGGGTCGCGGTGCACCACGTGGCCGATTTCATGGGCAAAAACCGAGGCAACCTCTTCCGGTGTTTCGGCATTGTCAATCAAGCCGCGAAAAAAGACGATATGCCCTCCGGGTAAGGCAAAGGCGTTGATCAGATCGTAATCCAGCACATGCACGGTTAGCGGATAGGGTAATTCGGTTTGATCTTCCAGCCTGAATCGCAGGCGGTTCAATGCCACAAGCCCCGCACCCCCATCGCAGATACGTAACGGTTCCAGCCCGGTTTCATCCAACCCCGCGCGAATTTGTTCAAAGGTGGATTCGCCAAAGGCACGCTCACCTTCAGGAGGCAACAATTCGGCCAGTTGGTTGGCCATTATCGGAATAAACACCAGAATAATTAACGCCACAGATGCCACCGCCCCAAAGGCCCACGTGGCTATGCGCAACCGCCCCTTTACCTTGGCGCGTTTATGCAGGTTGGGGCAGCGCGCCAGCAATCCGCGCTCGGTCGAGGTGTCATCGCGGATCACCAACCGTGCCAGGGCGTTATCATACAGGCGCAAGACAATCCCGTCCTTTGCCGCCTGATCGCGCACCAAGCGGATATTGTTAACAGGCCAGCGCAGAACAGCATCATCCGGCAAAGTGATCAACAGCACCATTTCGGTGCCAAGGTCATTATCGATATTCAATCGCACCCGATGTTTGCGCGCAGTGTGGCCATCAAAGAAATCGGCAAAGGCATCGAATGTTGCGGGCGTGCCGCCCACATGGATAATCTGGCTCATATCGCGGCCCCTAGATCAAGCGCGTCGGAAAATCCTTCGGCCTCGGTGAATTCATCGTGGGTGGATTGGGTCACATGGCGCAAATTCAACGCACCATGAATTTCAAGGGTTTCGGCATAATGGCGCATAACAGGAAGCGTGACCAAAACGTGTTTCAGGACGCTCCATAAAATAAAGGTCAGGAAATAAATCACCACGCTGATGGCCGTCATCACCCACGTTGGCAGATCATAGGCATTGCTACAGGTCGAGGGCGAAAACTGCCCGTCTTGCAGGCAATCGGGAAACGCAAACACCGCCGTAAACCCAAGCGCGAAAAAATACGCCAGAAAAAACACTCCGATCAGAGTATAGCCCAACAAATAATAGCGAATGATTTTACCGGTTTTCGGGTTGGAATGCAGGCTAATCCCACCCGCGGTTTTCTGATTGGCCATCAGGCGAAAGGCCTGCACCTTGAACCGGATAAACGATGCAAGCGCGGCGGGGATCAACACCACCAACAGCCACAAATCTTGCGGAACAAGGGTGTCCGTTGCGACCCCCCAGATAATCAAGCCCGACACCGTTGTCGTAATGATCACCCACCACATATATGGATACAACATCTGCCAGCGCCCACCCTGATGCAGTTGCGCCGACCCGTATGTGGTGCGGTCTGTCAGGTATTTTTCAAGGAAGAACGCCTGTCGTGGATACATAATCCCGAAGGTGCCGATGGTCAGCATCCAATGTAACATCGCCCGCCACGCATAGCCCCACGCACCTTTGTTCAACCCAAACCGCATCCCCCGCCAGCGGGTGCGTGCCAGAATGTAACGGCGTGCGCGGTATCTTGCATAAAACAGGATCGGTAGAACCCCGAGAAAAGAAATCACATAGGCAAAAGTATTTTGCTGAAACAGTGAGAAACTGGCAAACATCAAAAGCAGGTTCACCACCCCAACATAAAAAGCCAAAATCACTACGGCGATCAAAAATCCCAGCAGCTTTTCAATCGGTTCGCCTACATATTCCAAGGGATGTCCACCCGGGCGAATGGCCGACCAATAGAAACGCCGAATGCGGGTTTTCATCCAGAACCGATAGAACCCAAGGGTAAGCAACGTCAGTACACTGGTTTTTAAGGATAGCCAGAACAGATGGCCACGACGCCCGACAAATTCGGTTTGTAAATCACTGATCGACATTACACATCCTCAGGGCAGGTTCGATTTCTGTTTTATGGCCGGTAGCACCGCACACTAGCAGATTGATGGACGATTGGTGGCACTTGAATCAAGTGGAATTGGCAATGCTTCAATGTATTTCGGCATTTTGGACCATTTTTGATTGATTTTTGATCGCTAATCAAATCTGTCCATAACGGGTTTCGCCGTTAACCAGACCCCGCCTTCAGCGCGCAGGGTCAGGATCATCACCGGCTTGGGGTCACGGCCCGAAATCGCGGTGAATTCGAAGTGTGACAGCAAGGTTGCCAAAATGATCACTGCTTCTTGAATGGCAAAACTTGCCCCGATACACACCCGCGACCCTGCGCTGAATGGCAGATAGGCAAAACGATCAATAGCCTTAGGATCAGCAAAGCGTTCAGGTTTGAACGCGTCGGGATCGTTCCACAAAAGGTGGTTACGGTGCAGCACATAAATCGGCTACATCACCTTATCACGCGCCTTGATTTCGCGATCCAGAAAAATGTCGTTGTTTTGCGCTGTGCGGGCCAGAAACGCGGCGGGCGGGTACAAGTGTAAGGTTTCGCCGACGATCTGTCGAATATAGGGCAGGTTTTTAACGTCTTGCGCGGTTGCGGTGCGTCCGTTCAAAACCTCGCGTGCCTCAAGGCGGGTCTTGGTTTGCACCTTGGGATCAAACGCACATAAATACAGCGCCCACGCCAAAGTCAAAGCCGTGGTTTCTTCAAACAAATCAATCGGGGCGCCGCCAGCGCTTGCCGGTTTTGCCAGAAACAATGGGCTGGGTCGCGCTGATTTCTGGCAGAATTTCCAATACGTTGCGCCGTGCGGCTTTCAAGGTGCGCAATATCCCCCCATGGCTCATTCACCAAAGGGACTTTGACAGGATGTCGGTTTTTCATGCAGCTACTATAGGCGGTTAACGGCATGGTGCAATTGCAAAAGATTGCGCATCTTCTGGCACTGGGCTAAAATCCGAGAACTGATATGAACAGGGATTCTTCTGATGACGATACTAACAACTGCACGTTCGTTTCTAATGGTTGCTGCATTGGCAATTACGGCTGCCTGCGCCACAAATGATGACCTGAATGAACCGCCCGAACGGATGGGCGACTTTTTACTGGGCCATAACATCGTTGTTGCCAATCAAGCACAGCTTGGGCCTTTGTCACGCAAAGCCGATCCCGAGGATTGGAAGCTGTCCCTGACCAACGCAATCGAAGCCCGACTGGGCCAATCACGCTATGACGGGACGCGGTATTTTCATTTAGGAACGCATATCGACGCGTATGTTTTAGCGGTTCCCGGCGTGCCTTTAGTGGCGTCGCCAAAGTCGATCCTAATCATTAGCGTGAATGTATGGGAAGACGCCACAGGTAAAAAACTGACGGAAGAACCCGTGCAGCTAACAGTGTTTGAAGGGCGTCCTGATAAATCATTCATTGGCTCGGGCCTAACTCAGAGCGCGGCCGAGCAGATGGAAAACTTGTCCAAAGCCGGCGCCAAGGCAATCCATAAATTTCTGTTGGAAAACAAGGCATGGTTCGGTGATGTGCCTGACGAAGAAACACCTCAAACTCCAGAATCCTCAAACTGACGCTTGATTTTTTGGTCAAAACCAAGTAACGCCTGCGCCATATTAAACAGGGTTTTCGTGACCCCCACATACGAGGCACCGCACCATGGCTAAAGAAAAGTTTGAGCGTACAAAACCGCACGTTAACATCGGCACAATCGGCCACGTTGACCACGGTAAAACCACATTGACAGCAGCAATCACCAAATATTTTGGTGATTTCAAAGGCTATGACGAAATCGA
>CAMZKY010000026.1 GCA_947311455.1 uncultured Marinosulfonomonas sp.
AAGCAGTGTCATTCGAAAATCGGCACGATATTTAGTTATCTACATTAAACCGATGCGGGGTAAAAAAGAAGGCGGGGTGAACCCCGCCCTACGATTTTGCGGTTCACCCCGCCTTCTTTTTTACCCCGCATCGGTTTAATGTAGATAACTGAATCTCGTGCCGATTTTCGAATGACACTGCTTAAGCCGGTATCTAAAAACCAGCCTCCCAAAATCAAATTGAACGCAAAACCATCGCAAACACAAATATGGCCCCACGCCATCGAAATTTAATAACAAATGACGTGGAAAACGACTTGCCTGCAGATTTTCCTGCGCTATGGTCGCGCCAAGTTGAAATTCATCGAATTTGCCAATTGCGGGCGTGATGGAATGGTAGACATAAGAGACTTAAAATCTCTGGGCCGTATGGCCGTGTGGGTTCGATCCCCACCGCCCGCACCACATTGGATGATTAACGGCAATAGCTCCACCTAAATCATTCGCACAGACCACTGGAAATACCGTTAGGGCTTGCCCTTTTTCGTGGATCACCCCCCACAGCATGCGAAAAAGCATGTGCATCAAATACATATCAAATACACATGCTTTCCACATTGTGGTTTCAGGCCTTAACCCGCTGCATTTTCGGATCATAAAGCGGCGACAAGGTGACGGTGCATTTCACCCGTTCGGTGGCCACTTCCAGCTCGTAATCGCCGTTCAGAACGTAATCTGCGTCAACACCGTTTTCATGGCGCACATAGCCCATACCGATGCTTTGATCCAGTGTATATCCGAACCCGCCCGAGGACAGCCAGCCAACACGTTCGCCATTGCGGTAGATGGTTTCACGGCCCAAAAGGATCACATCTTTCGGGCAGGTAATCGTCGCCATCAGTTTCTTAACCCCGTTTTTCTTTTGCGATTCCATAGTTTTACGGCCTTTGAACGGGATATCCTTGCGCATTTTCACCGCCCAGCCCAAGCCGCTTTCAAACGGGGTATGATCCGGCCCTATATCTGATCCCCACGCCCGATAGCCTTTTTCCAGACGCAGGCTTTCGATGGCGCGGTATCCGGCGTTGACCAGCCCCTGCCCCGCCGCCATCAACGCATCATAAACCGTGGTGGCGTATTCCACAGGCAGGTGCAATTCCCAGCCCAATTCGCCCACATAGGTCACTCTAAGGGCCAGCACAGGACAGCCCGCAATGCCGATTTTCCGCGCGGTTCCAAATTGAAATCCATCGTTAGAAACATCATCCCGGGTGACGCTTTCCAACACCTCCCGCGCCTTTGGCCCCATCAAGGATAAAACCGCATTTGTTGACGTAATATCAAACAGCTGGCAGTTCATCCCCTTAGGGATAGTCCGGTTGATCCAGTCAAAATCATGGGTGGCAAAGCCGGTGCCGGTGACAATATAAAACTCGTTTTCCGCCACCCGCGCGATGGTTAAATCGCATTCAATTCCGCCCCGATCATTCAGCATCTGCGTATAGGTCAGCGCGCCCACGGGTTTATCCACATCATTGGCACAAATCCAGTTCAGCGCCGCCAGCGCGTCCGGCCCCTTCAGGGCAAATTTGGCAAAGGATGTCTGATCAAACAGCACCGCATTTTCGCGGCATGCCCTATGTTCACGGCCCACAGCCTCAAACCAGTTTTGCCGCCCGAAACTATAGATATCCTTGGCGGTTTCACCAACGCCCGCAAACCAGTTCGGGCGCTCCCATCCCAGCTTTTCGCCAAAACACGCACCTTGGGATTTCAGCACCTCATACAAAGGTGATTTGCGGCATGGACGACCGCTTTTATGTTCTTCAAACGGCCAGCCCATTGTGTAGTGTTTGCCGTAGGCCTCAACCGTTCTTGTGCGCACCCAATCTGTATCAAAATGCGGACGGCCAAAACGGCGGATATCAGCAGACCACAGATCAAACGGCGGCTCGCCTTTGTCCACCCAATGGGCTAGCGCCATACCGGCCCCGCCGCCAGCAGCAATGCCAAAGGCGTTAAACCCCGCACCGACAAAAAAGTTAGAGAGTTCAGGGGCTTCGCCAATGATGAAATTCCCGTCCGGGGTAAAGCTTTCCGGCCCGTTGGTCAGGGTTTTGATCCCCGCCGATTCTAACGCCGGCACGCGGCCAAGCGCCAGTTCCATCAGCGGCATAAAGTGGTCAAAGTTGCTATCAAGCAGCGTATAGTGAAACCCTTTGGGCACGCCGTTTACCGCCCACGGGATCGGGTTGTTTTCATAGCCACCCATCACCAATCCGCCAACCTCTTCTTTGTAATAGGTCAGGCGATCCGGGTCACGCAATGTGGGCAGATTTTTGGGCATTCCCTTGATTTCTTCGGTGACCATATACTGGTGTTCCATCGAGACCAGCGGCACATTCACCCCAAAACGTGCGGCAAAATCGCGGCTCCATTGCCCCGCGCACAGAACCACTTTTTCGCATTCAATGCGGCCCTGTTCGGTAATCACCGCCTTTATCACACCATTTTCGATCTCGATGTCCAGAACCTTGCAATCCTCAAATATCTGCGCGCCCGACATACGCGCGCCTTTGGCCAAAGCCTGCGTAATATCGGATGGATTAGCCTGCCCGTCGGTGGGCATAAACGCCGCTCCGATCACATCATCCACATTCATCAATGGCCACAAATCCTGCGCCTCTTTCGGGGTTAGCAAATCCATTTGCAAACCAAAGGAATGGGCGGTGGTGGCTTGGCGTTTCACTTCCGTCCAGCGCTCCTCGTTACAAGCAAGTCGCAAACCGCCATTCATTTTCCACCCTGTGCCCAGCCCCGTTTCGGCCTCGATATTGTTGTACAAATCAACAGAATAGCCCAATAGCTGGGTGATATTCGCATTGCTGCGCAACTGCCCGACCAGCCCAGCAGCATGGAATGTGGTGCCAGATGTTAGCTTCTTACGCTCAAGCAGCACTGTTTCAACGCCCATTTTCGCCAAATGGTAGGCCGTAGAACATCCCACAATGCCGCCGCCAATAATGACGGTCTTTGCGCAGGTCGGAAGCGTTTTCATACCAATCTAACTTTGTAAGAAGGTATCATAAGCCTGTTCAAAACGCGCGAGGTTTTCGATCGTATAGGCGGCATAATCCACATCCAGACTTGATGTCAGTTCACTCACCATCGACCACATGGTCTCACGTAAAAGCGAAGCGCATTTCATTGCCTGATATCGGTGCATTAACGCGTCATTAACGGGCGCATTATAGTAAAGCTCCAACATTAGTTTTTCTTGGGCTTCCGACAGTGAATTATTTGAGGCCAACCCACCCAGATCAAACAACGGAGAATTGAACCCAGCGTAATCCCAATCAATCAGCCACAAATGTGCGCCATCATCCAGAAAGTTCGCAGCCACCAGATCATTATGGCCAAACACGATTTCAGTTGGCCCAACATCAGATTCAAGTTTTTCGCATATTTTAAGAAAATCAGGCACACGAACAGCATAATCGCTTTGTTTTTCCAACAAGGTTGCTGCGTAATCACGGATCACATGAAAGACCCAAAACATCAATACCGGCCCGCGAATAAATTTAGGCGTTTCCGTATGACATTGACGTACCAGCGGAACAATGCGCTCCAACATTTTGTCATTGGCAACATCCGGCTCATCCAGCGTTTTACCTACGATAAAGTCCACAACGGACATGCCGGGCTCTGTGTGAATAACCTCGGGTGACAAACCCGCTAAATGCGCGGCACGGCTTGCGGCTACTTCATTAAATCGCATCAGTTGATGTTCCGGCAAATCTCCACCAAAGCGCACAACATGTTGCTTGATGTCATCCGAGACAACAAAGTTCAGATTGGTTCGCCCGCCGCCCAAAGGCTTGATTGATATCTCGCCTTGCCAAATAGGCAAATTCCGAATGCGTTTTTCTGCTGTGTCTTGATTCATCACGGTTCTCCAACCCATATCTAATCCGCGCATTCTTTGCGCTGGCGTTGATAATTCTGTCGGCTATGACGGCGATAAATGCAATAGATAATCCGGCAATAATTTCGCGCCCTGTGTCGGCTTTGGTCAGGGCGATGTAACTTCTTGCCCCAAATCACGTTTGCCCGCCAAGGCGGTGATCACACGTATTGAAAGGGCCAGCGGCAATTGGACGCGGCTAAACAGCTGCCGCTTGGTGCAGCCCGAGACCACACCAGCCTCGATCGAATCGGCATTCACCGATCGCACCCCGTGGGCGGCAGAACGCACGGCTGGCACTATCGCATATAAAACTACCGCCACCATAGCGCTGAAATCTCAGATCCGGAGCAACATCACCACGAGAATAAGATAAACAAAACTGGGAAGGGTTTGAAGCGTGTCAATCAATATGCCGATCACCTTGCCAGCGCGCACCGACAATCACGGCCAAAATCCAATCACGCGCATAATGACCCACGAAATACAGAGGTGGTCGCAAGATTTCGGACCAGTTGTTCACCCTCATATTTTGCGGGGGCCCAATGTGGCACATACAGCCACAATACAATCGGTGCATTCCGTTGATAGGCAGATTCCAGTTCGGCAAACAGTGCAATATAATCGGCTTGAACA
>CAMZKY010000027.1 GCA_947311455.1 uncultured Marinosulfonomonas sp.
ACCCGCAGAGCCGCGGAAATCGCCATCTTCGAATACATAAATGGCTTCTATAACCCGCGCCGCAGACATTCCGCGTTAGGCTGGAAAAGTCCCTTGGCTTTCGAACGAAAGGCCGCTTAAATGAGCGCTTGGAGCGGCACTAAACCGTGACAGGTCCACCATCCTGTTTGGCGCGATCCGAAGCCAGGTCCGGATTTCGGGCAATGGCTGCATGCGCGTAAAATGTAGATTGGGCGATTGGCAAAACCCCCTCTCGGGCATTGCTACGCAATACCCTGCCGGGCAGCGTGCAAAACGGCTCGACTCCCAAGCTATTTCGGTGTTCTTCAATGAATGAAATCATCGTTTGAATGGGCGGGCGAGCTCTGCCTGCGCAAAATATGCCGAGGCCTTTCTAAGGATCTCATTGGCTTGGCGCAGCTCTCGGTTTTCGCGTTCCATCGCCTTGATCTTGGCTCGGTCATCTGAAGTCTGACCGCCTTTGCGACCGCTATCGATATCAGATTGCTTCACCCAACGCCGCAGTGTGTCCCTGCCACACTCAATCTTTGGTGCAGTGGCCATAACCGCCGCTGTTTGATTGGCATATTCGTGCTCATGTTCAAAAACCATCCGAACTGCGCGGGCGTGCACTTCAGTCGAATATCTGTTTGCTCTGTTACTTTTTCCATAGGCTCCATCCATACTTACTTTGGAGCCTCCGGCAAACTGGGGACGGTTCACTTAGAATACACCTTTTCTTTACAAACAAAACTTGGTGAGCGATGCCTAAAGAGTTCCCCCTCCAAACATAACCCATTGCGGAGTTATTGTTACATCTAAAGTTTGAGATGTATAAGCTCAGGGATAGCGTCAGCATATCTGCTTTTTTCATCCCGCGCACGCGATTTTCGTACGCGGGATAGATTGACCTCTTTGGCCATTACTGTTTTGGGCCAATCATTTTTTCGGGGCGCACTACGCGCTCGAATGTTTCTTCGTCAACAAATCCAAGAGCGATCGCCTCATCTTTAAGGGTGGTGCCGTTTTTATGGGCGGTTTTCGCAACTTTGGTAGCGTTGTCATAACCGATTTCGGGGGCAAGTGCGGTGACAAGCATCAGGCTTTCGCGCATCAGTTTGTCGATCCGTGTCCGGTCAGCCTCGATCCCAGCCACACAATTATCGGTAAAGGCTGAGCAGGCGTCGCCAATCAACTGAATGGATTGCAGCACATTATAGGCCATCATCGGTTTATAAACGTTCAATTCAAAATGCCCTTGTGATCCTGCAAAGCCAACGGCGGCGTCATTGCCCATGACATGGACACAAACTTGAGTGATCGCCTCGACTTGCGTGGGGTTCACTTTGCCAGGCATGATCGATGATCCTGGTTCATTTTCGGGCAACATAAGTTCTCCAAGGCCACAGCGTGGACCGGACCCGAGCAAACGAATGTCATTGGCAATTTTAAACAGGCTGCTGGCCACTACCCGCAGCGCACCTGACATTTCAACCATAGCGTCATGAGCGGCCAACGCTTCGAATTTGTTTGGGGCGGTAACAAAGGGCAGGGTGGTGATTTCGGCCATGTTGGCGGCCACTTCTTCGCCCCAGCCAGCACGGGTGTTTAGACCAGTGCCAACGGCAGTTCCACCTTGGGCCAACTCATAGATGTGGTTCAGCGCGGTTTTAATGCGTTTGATCCCCATGGCCACTTGATGGGTGTAGCCGGAAAATTCCTGTGCCAATGTCAGCGGCGTCGCGTCCATGGTGTGGGTGCGGCCAATTTTGATGATACCGTCAAATTCTTCTACTTTCGCTTGCAAGGCTGTATGAAGCTTTTCCAACCCAGGGATCAACACATCATGAGCTGACATGGCTGTGGCGATATGCATGGCGGTGGGGAAGGTGTCGTTTGAGGATTGGCCCATATTACAGTGATCATTTGGATGCACAGGGGTTTTTGAGCCTATTTCGCCGCCCATAATTTCAATGGCACGATTGGCAATCACTTCATTCGCGTTCATGTTGGATTGGGTGCCTGACCCCGTTTGCCAGACCACCAAAGGGAAATTGTCGTCGAATTTGCCGTCGATCACTTCGCTTGCAGCAGCGATAATTGCGTCGGCTTTTTCGGCATCCAATGCACCGGCAGCTTGGTTGGCTTGTGCGCAGGCTTTTTTGATCACTCCAAGCGCGCGCACGATGGCAATCGGCTGACGCTCCCAGCCAATCGGGAAATTCATCAACGAGCGCTGTGTTTGTGCACCCCAGTATTTATCGGCGGGAACCTCAAGCGGGCCAAAGCTGTCGGTTTCTGTACGGGTCGCGGTCATGATATGCTCCTGTATTTATTGGTTGGTTTGTCGGAATGTGTAAACCGTGGCCGGGGGGAGATTGAGCCAAACCCGGGGGCTTTTCTCCCATGTCAGGCCTAGATCACTGCACACTTGTTCCATAATGGGCGGCTTTGAACCATAGGTGAACTGGATCATCGGAGCGGTGGGTTTAAGGGCCTTAAATGCAGCGCTAGTGATTGAATGCTGCACATTTTCAGGCATGTTCAATAGGGGTAGACCACTGACGATGGCCCCCAAATCCTTGATCCCAAGCTCTTCCATATCTTGTGCCATTCGGCAGTGGATAGCTAAATTGGGATATTTTTCCTGCAAGAGGTCACAAAATTTCCTGTTCATTTCAAACAGTATCAGATCTTTGGAGGCAACGCCTGCGGCCAGGATGTGTTTGGTGAGTGCACCGGTTCCTGAGCCTATTTCAACGACAGGGCCATTTGAAGGATCAATCCGCGTGGCCATCGTGCGCCCTAAAAGCGGGCCGGAAGGGACAATGGCTCCTATATCAGAAGGTGCGCTGCCCATTTGGCGCATGAATAGTCCAAGCTCTTTAATCATTTTTGATATCTATTTATGGTTTGCG
>CAMZKY010000028.1 GCA_947311455.1 uncultured Marinosulfonomonas sp.
ACGGCCTGACGCGGCGTGCAATTTTAACGGCCCCTGTAAAAGGCGCGGCCATTGCAGCGGTTGGCGGCACAGCGATGTTGACCAATCCCGCCCTTGCATCCAGTGATGCTGTGAACGTTGCACCGGGCGAACTGGACGATTATTATGGCTTCTGGTCTTCTGGTCAAGCGGGCGAAATGCGTATTGTCGGGGTGCCGTCCATGCGTGAGCTTATGCGCGTTCCTGTATTCAACGTATGCTCAGCCACCGGCTGGGGCATTACCAATGAATCAATCAAGATCATGAACGAAAACCTGTTGCCAGAAACCAAAGAATACCTAAAACAGGCAGGTCTGAAAACATACCAAAATGGCGATCTTCACCACCCTCACATGTCCTTCACCGATGGCACCTATGACGGACGCTATTTGTTCATGAATGATAAGGCCAATTCACGTGTTGCTCGTGTGCGCTGTGACATCATGAAATGTGACAAGATCATCGAGATCCCTAATGCTTCCGATATCCACGGCCTGCGCCCACAGAAATTCCCGCGCACCGGGTATGTTTTCTGTAATGGTGAGCATCGCGTACCTCTGATCAATGACGGCTCGAACATGGATGACGTGGCGAACTACGTTTCTATCTTTACCGCAATTGACGGCGATACGATGAACATCGAATGGCAAGTTATGGTTTCGGGTAACCTTGATAACTGTGATGCGGACTACAAAGGCAAATATGCCATGTCATCCTGCTATAACTCGGAAGAAGGTACCAACCTTGCCGAGATGATGGAATCAGAGATGGACCACGTTGTTGTATACAACATCGAGCGTATCGAAGCTGCTATCAAGGCAGGTAAGTACGAAGTTCACAATGGTGTCAAAGTTCTGGATGGCCGGAAAGGATCCGGGACTGGCATAACTGTTTATGTTCCAATTCCAAACAGCCCACATGGTGTAAACTCTGCTCCTGACCAAAAACACGTAATGGTTAACGGCAAGTTGTCACCAACCGTGACTGTGATTGAATGGGACAAACTGGATGCTGTGTTTGACGGTGCAGATCCACGTTCAGCCGTTGTCGCAGAACCTCAATTGGGTCTTGGCCCGCTTCACACCGCATTTGACGGTAAAGGCAATGCCTACACCACCTTGTTCCTGGATAGCCAAGCTGTGATGTGGAATATCGACAAAGCAATCCGCCAATATGCCGGCGAAGATGTTGATCCGATCATCCAGAAAACAGATGTGATGTATCAACCTGGTCACAACCACACCACAATGGGCGAAACCAAAGAGGCCGATGGTCAGTGGTTGATTTCTTTGAATAAATTCTCAAAAGACCGGTTCCTGAATGTTGGGCCACTGAAACCAGAGAATGACCAGCTTTTAGATATCAAAGATGGAAAACTAGAAGTGGTTCACGATGGTCCTGCGTTTGCAGAACCACATGATTGTATCATGGTGCGGGCGGATATTGTTAATCCGGTAAGCGTGTATGATCGCAATGACCCAATGTGGGAAGACGCACGCAAGCAGGCAGAAGCAGATGGCGTTGACCTTGAAGAGGGCAGCGAAGAAGTTATCCGCGACGGTAACAAAGTGCGTGTTTATATGTATTCATCTGCTCCCACATTCTCGCTTGAGGAATTCCGGGTTAAGCAAGGCGACGAAGTCACCGTTTACGTCACCAACATTGATGACGTTGATGATCTGACACACGGCTTTACAATGGGGAGCCACGGCGTTGTTATGGAAATTGGACCACAACAAACGTCATCCGTTACCTTTATTGCGGGTCGTCCGGGTGTGCATTGGTTCTATTGTCAATGGTTCTGTCATGCATTACACATGGAAATGCGCGGCCGCATGTTGGTTGAACCTGCCTAAGGTATCTTGTGATGATGCGTATTTTACCGCTTCTGTTTGCCCTGATGCTCCCGACGTTTGTCGGAGCAAAAGAGGTACGCATTGCGGCCCAAGATGGCGCATTTGCACAAGCGATAAAAACAGCACAGGCGGGGGATACCCTCCGCCTGTTGCCAGGTATTCACCGGGGGTCAGTTATTATTGACAAGCCCCTGACAATCATCGGCGACGGCGCAACAATTGATGGTCTTGAGCAAGGCTCGACCATCACTGTAGACGCCCCTGATGTGACTATTCGTGACCTGATTGTGATTGGCTCTGGCTCTGGCGGTGATGGCTTGGATGCAGGGATTACCTTGACCAAAAAAGCCGATCAAGCCGTGGTAGAACATAACCGCGTTTTGGGCAATTTGGTCGGCATCGATATGCACGGCCCCAAAAATGCATTGGTTGCCTATAACTATATCGAAGGCCGCCATGATCGACGGATGAATGATCGTGGAAACGGCATTTATGTCTGGAATTCACCGGGTGGTCAGGTGATCGGCAATGATGTGCGCTATGGTCGTGACGGCATTTTTGTGAATGTGTCCAAAGGCAATACGTTTTCTTACAATCGGTTTCGTGATTTGCGATTTGCAGTGCATTACATGCATGCTAATCGCTCAACCGTATCGCATAATATCTCAATCGGAAATGATCTTGGATATGCGATTATGTTTTCCGATCATGTCCGCATTGAAAACAATCTATCCCTTAATGATCGCGAACATGGCATCATGATGAACTACACCAACAAAGGTGTTGTCCAAGATAACTGGATCCAAAATGTTGGCGAAAAATGTGTCTTTATTTACAATGCCCACAAGAACCAATTCCGAGGGAATTTGTTTGAAGGATGTGGCATCGGCATTCACTTCACTGCGGGTTCGGAACGAAACACATTTTTAACAAATGCGTTCATCGGCAATCGGACACAGGTTAAATATGTCGGATCAAGTTGGGTTGACTGGAGCGAGGATGGCGTTGGAAACTACTGGTCTGACCACGCGGCCTTTGACCTCGATGGCAACGGTATTGCAGACAGTGCCTATCGCCCCAATGACATGATGGACCACGTGTTGTGGACACAACCTGCGGCAAAGGCATTGCTTGGTTCACCTGCTGTTCAATTAATACGCTGGTCGCAATCTGCATTCCCTGCAATTTTACCGGGTGGCGTGATAGATCGCGCCCCGATGATACACCCTAAACGCCCAGAAATTCCGGTTTGGAAAGAAATCCAATGGTAATACTAGAAATTGAAAATGTGGGCAAAAAATATGGCCCATTGGAAACCGTTTGTGGCGTTAGTTTCCCTGTAGCTGCGGGTGAACGGGTTGCATTACTTGGTCACAATGGCGCGGGTAAAACCACGTTGATGCGGATGATCCTTGGTCTGACCACGATAACGTCTGGCCAAATACGCGTGTTAGGCACCGCCCCCGGATCACGCAAGGCCCGCACCGCCACGGGGTTCTTACCCGAAAGCGTTGCCTTTCACGGGGCCCTTACCGGACGCGAACAATTGCGCCATTTTGCACGGCTTAAAAAAGCCCCGGTAAAGCAAGTGGATGAATTATTGAATCGCGTCGGTTTAGATCATGCCGCAGATCGCAAAATACGGACCTATTCAAAAGGTATGCGCCAACGTGTAGGGCTGGCACAAGCCTTGCTTGGCAAACCACAACTGGCACTTTTGGATGAGCCAACAAGTGGCCTTGACCCAATCTCGCGTCACGAATTTTACGACATCGTTGATGATCTGGCCAACAACGGCACGGCAGTTTTGCTATCGTCCCACGCCCTGACCGAACTTGAATTGCGCACTGACCGCATCGCAATCATGAGCAAGGGCGCACTGGTGGCGAATGACACCTTATCCAACTTGCGGCTTGGGGCGCAGATGTCCATTCGGATAAAGGTCACCCTAGAAACCGGTGCGGTTGAACGCATGATTAGCGAAATAGGTGGCGAGCGGATGAATGGTAAATCTGTCACCCTTACATGTCTGCAAGATGAAAAAATTGCCCTTTTAGGGCGTATTTCCAGCTATGGGCCCGCGGTTAAAGACATTGATATTATCCCCGCCAGTCTGGATGACTTATATCGCCACTACAGCCAAAAAACGGCAAGTGAAATCAGCGAGGCAGCATCATGTTAGTTCTGACCATTGTTCGACTTGAATTGTTGATTGCACGGCGCAATATGTGGGTTGCCACATCGGTGATATTAATGGGTCTGTTTACGGTTGTCCTTACCCTAACAGGAGGGGCACCGACAGGAACGCTGGGCGTTGATCCGTTAATGATCGCCGTCACATCCATCACCACCCTATCGGTTTATCTGATCCCGCTTATCGGTCTGCTTTTGTCGTTTGATGCCATCGCTGGCGAAGCAGAGCGCGGCACCTTGGCCCTTAGCCTTACTTATCCTTTATCGCGCGCCGAAATCTTGATCGGTAAGTTTTTAGCACATCTTATTGTGCTAGGTTTTGCCGTTGCTGTTGGCTTATTGCTAACCGCGGGCTTAACCATTTGGCAACATGGCGGCGGAGGCATTTCATATTTCCCGCTGATCAAATTGTTTGCCACATCACTTGCCCTAGGTGCCGCATTCTTGGGCATCGGATATCTTGTCTCCAGCCTCGTGCGCCAAACGGGTGTGGCCTCGGGCGTTGTGATTGTCATCTGGCTGGTTTGCGTGGTGCTGTATGATCTGGGCCTACTTGGGGCCTTGGTGGCGGATGATGGCGGTGCGTTTACCAAAACGGTATTTCCATGGCTACTTGTGGCGAACCCTGCGGATGCATTCAGGTTGATCAACATGCCTGATATTTCAGTGTCGGTACTGGCCTCTGGCATTGGGGCGGCGGGGGCTGCATCTGGGCTAGCAGGGCAACTCGCCTCATTGTTATTATGGCCAACGCTGGCGCTGTTTTTCGCGTGGCTTACTTTTAGAAGGGTTGAACCATGAAGTTGATATTCCCCATCCTTCTATCGCTCGCCTTTGTCGCAGGGTGCAAAGAAGATGACGTTGCAATGCTTGTGCCCGACCCGTTGGAGTTAACCCCAGAGGCCGCAGGGCATTATTGCCAGATGATTGTACTGGATCATGTCGGCCCCAAAGCACAGGCACATTTTGCCAATGGCATGAATCCGTTGTGGTTTAGTCAGGCTCGCGACGGGCTTGCTTATGTCCTATCCCCCGAGGAAGAAGCCGAAGTCATTGTTTTATATGTAAACGACATGGGCGAGGCCGAAAGTTGGGACAAGCCCGGCATCGGGAACTGGATCAAGGCACGCGACGCCTTTTTTGTAGTTGGCTCAGATGCCCTTGGCGGCATGGGCGCGCCCGAGCTGGTTCCTTTTGGAAACATAAAAAAAGCCAACAGCTTTGCAACGAAACATGGGGGCAAAGTAATGCGCTTGGATGAAATCCCGATCGAGGCGGTTTTATCCCCGATTAAATTTAATACTGATACTCTGGAGCAGACATAATGATGAACCGTAGACGCGCAATTACAATACTTGCTGGGGCCGTAGCCCTTCCATCTTTTGGGACATCCGCAAGCGCAACAACCAAAAACTGGCAAGGCATTGCCCTGGGAGCCAAAGCACAAATTGTGCTAGATCACCCTAACGCTGATGCACTGATCTCACGCGCCGTTGGCGAAATTCGCCGGTTGGAAAACATCTTTAGCCTATATAATGCCAACAGCCAGTTGGCCCAGCTAAATCGTGAGGGTGTATTGGATAACCCTGCATTTGAAATGGTGGAATTGTTGTCAATTTGTGCGGGGATAAATGCCCGTACCAATGGTGCTTTTGACCCCACAGTTCAACGTTTATGGATGCTTTATGCTGAAGAGTTTTCGGCAGGAAAGCACCCGACAGATCAACAAATAGCCCACGCTTTGGATCTTACGGGTTGGTCACATATTGAAATATCCCAGCACCGGATTTCAGTCGATCGTGACGGTGTAATGCTGACGCTAAATGGTATTGCGCAGGGATTTATTGCAGACAAGATCACCGCATTACTGCGGGCTGGCGGGGTTGAAAATGTGCTTGTGAACACCGGTGAAATTTCGGCGATTGGTATAAACCCAGACGGGGCATATTGGCAGGTTAAACGCGGCAACATTAGCGGACCTAAGGTTACCCTACACAATGAAGCTATCGCAACATCAGCACCGTTAGGCACAACGTTTGACGCAAATAAAACCGCTGGCCATATCCTCGATCCACGCACGGGTAAAACTGGTGGTCTTTGGCCTGAAGTAAGTGTGATATCAGATTCAGCGGCGTTGTCTGATGGGTTGTCGACAGCATTTTGTCTGATGACGAAGCCTGAAATCGAGATAGCAAAGGGTCACGCAAAAGCTTACCTTTGAGTTGTGCAGTAATCCGCCTGATCGTTAGAAAATCACGGTAGATCCAAAGCGTATGTTGGCCCATGGGGCCGACATTGTTGTGATCTTGATTGGGCTCTGACTACTGTCTGTTTTTACGACTGTGCTTGGAATATTGCTCTGCGTTTTACACATATCTCTAGCTCGAAAAAACGCCCCTTAAAAACGTCTCTATTTCTTGGGACAACTGTTTATGAAATGCGACCCGGTCAAACCCATCAGGATCCACAGATGGCGGAAAATGTGGCCCGGATACATCCTTGGGAAACGGGCTAAGAAACGAAAAATGGCCCGCGTTTTTGATGCGGCGCAAATCAACGTCTCCCTTCACTTGATCAACCACGCGCGCCGCATGTTCTGGCCCGGTGAACGGATCTTTTTCGGCCTCATAGATCAGCACAGGCACTGACACGTCGGTCAGCCCTTCAGGATAGGCATACCATCCCGTTGCGGGTGCCATCAGTACCAAGCCCTTGACCCGGTCATCGCCTTTCACCGTAACTTTCTGACGTGTTTCGCTAAAGGGCATACCACCTGCCAACGCCAAACCTGTGTAGGCCCCGATTGAATGGCCAATTACCGCCACTTGTTGGGTATCAACCGCGTCGCCCAAAATCAGGTTTTGCCCAAGAGCATCAATCACCAGAGAAATGTGTTTGGGTCGCAACACCAGGTTCCGCAATGTGCCTTCCAAATCGTTTTCATCACGATTGTTCAGATGGTGTTCCGGCATCGCCACCACATAACCGGCCCCTGTCAGGGCTTGGGCAATGGTTAGATATCCTAGCCGATTTCCGCCCGATCCGTGAGAAATAACAACCAAAGGGAATTTCCCCTCCGCAACGGGCGCATTCAGCCCTGCCTGGATGGTAAACGGGTGCAAATTGAAATCACCAAACGCATCACGGGCAGGATACATGACAAAACACGGGAACCCGATATGCGCTTGATTGTCCATCACTCTAATATGCGTGCAACCGGTGTTTTCCATGGTTCTATCCTCGTTTGGATTTAGCTTGCCGTGATATCGCAGGGTTTTTCAGGCATGGTCAAGTGAATTTGCATTCGCCCCGTTTTGCAATTTTCGCAGTTTGAAAATCTGCTCAACCAATCCTTACAACGAATCTATTATTCCGGAATCCTGGATTCGTTGGTAATAGGCCAACCCTCTGATACGATAGTATTAATCAAAGAAATGACGCGACATAAAAACCGTAAATTGCAGGGCAATATTACACCAGCCCACAAAAAAGGGTGCCCCGAAACGAGACACCCTGAATTAAAAGACGGCGAAGAAAGCCGTCAGGCTTGATGAGCCAGCTTAGCCGCGCGCGCGGCCAACCAGTTTCCAAACCGCAGGAAACAAAACTGCTGCAAGCGCCAGTTTCACCGCATCACCCAGCAAAAACGGTGTCAGACCCCATGCAAGGATCGGTTTGTCAAACCCATACAGCGCCCCCAGCCACAGAACACCCGGGATATAAATCAACGCGTTGCCAATCAGCATCGCACCGGCCATTTTCACCGGCGAACGATCCCAACCCTTGGCGGCCAATGCGCCCAAAGCCAACGTCGCCAGCACAAATCCAACCAGATAACCGCCCGTGCTGCCCATCATATAGGTCAGACCATTCAAATCAGCCGTGGATTCGGCAAACACATCAAACCCAAGCATCCCGACCAGCATATAGGCAATAATTGTGACCAGCCCCAAACGTGTGCCATAAGCCGCGCCAATGGTCAGCACCGCAAATGTGCCCATGGTCATGGGAACCGGAGACATCGGCACCGAAATTTTCGCCCCAATCGCCAGCATAGCCACCCCGCCCGCGACCAGTGCCGCCTGTTTCAAACGCAACGCCGCGCCTGTTGTTGCGCCGAAAACCTCGGCCAGAACCGGATTATTTGCCGTTATTGCCATGTGTAAGCACTCCTATTGCCCTAAAGTTAACTCTATTTGCCCCACCACGCCCCCATGCGCAAGGAAAAATGCCGCAAATGCGCGCAACCCTGTTTCTTCCCCTTGCCGCATTGCAGCAACCGCCCTATGACGCAGGCACCTGTTCAACACATAAAGGCTGCTTCAATGATCCCTCGTTATTCCCGCCCCGAAATGGTTGCCATCTGGTCTCCGGAAACAAAATTCCGCATCTGGTATGAGATCGAAGCCCACGCCTGTGATGCCATGGCCAAAATTGGCGTGATCCCCGAGGCCAACGCAAAAGCCGTTTGGAAAGCCAAAGATGTGCCCTTTGACGTGGCGCGCATTGATGAAATTGAAGCCGTCACCAAACATGACGTGATCGCATTCCTTACCCATCTTGCCGAAATCATCGGCAATGACGAGGCCCGTTTTGTGCATCAGGGTATGACGTCATCAGACGTGTTGGACACTTGCTTTAACGTGCAACTGGTCAAGGCCTCCGACATTCTGATCAAAGATATGGAAGCGTTGCTCGCGGCCCTGAAACGCCGCGCGTTTGAGCATAAAATGACCATCCGCATCGGGCGCAGCCACGCCATCCACGCCGAACCCACCACCATGGGCCTGACCTTCGCGCGCTTTTATGCCGAAATGGATCGCAACCTGACCCGCCTGAAAACCGCCCGCGACGAAATCGCCACCGGTGCCATTTCCGGCGCGGTGGGCACATTTGCCAATATCGACCCGTCAGTCGAGGCGCATGTCTGCGAACAACTGGGCCTGAAACCCGAACCCATTTCAACGCAGGTGATCCCGCGTGATCGCCACGCCGCGTTTTTTGCCGCGCTTGGGGTTGTGGGCAGCTCCATTGAAAACATCGCCATCGAAGTGCGCCACATGCAACGCACCGAAGTTTTGGAAGCCGAAGAATTCTTTTCCAAAGGCCAAAAGGGATCGTCGGCCATGCCCCACAAACGCAATCCGGTGCTGTCGGAAAACCTGACAGGTCTGGCGCGTCTGGTGCGTATGGCCGTGGTGCCCGCGATGGAAAACGTGGCCCTGTGGCATGAGCGCGATATCTCGCACTCCTCGGTTGAGCGTAACATCGGCCCCGACACCACCATAACCCTTGATTTTGCCCTTGGGCGTTTGACTGGCCTAATTGATAAACTGGTGATCTATCCTGACAACATGATGGCCAACATGAACAAATTCCGCGGTCTTGTGCATTCGCAGCGGGTGCTTTTGGCACTTACGCAAGCCGGCGTATCGCGCGAAGACAGCTATCGCCTTGTGCAACGCAACGCCATGCGCGTGTGGGAAGAAGGGGCTGATTTTATGACGGAGTTACTGGCAGATGCGGACGTCACCGCGGCCCTGACAGTAGACGAAATCAAAGACAAATTCGACCTAGGTTACCACACCAAACACGTCGACACGATCTTTGCACGGGTGTTTGGTGATAGCTAACGTAAAATAAAAATGGCCAGCGGCGGGGTGAACCCCGCCCTACCACTACATAAAAGAGGTGGTCGCAGGATTTCGGACCTGTAGTCAAGATGGATCAACTAACGAGAAAGACGATTCAAAATGACGAAACGAAAGAACCACTCTTCCGATTTCGAAGCCAAGGTTGCGCTTGAAGCGATCCGTGAGGAAATGACAATCGATCCGCCAACTCAACCACCCTCACAGATCCCACTAGTGGTCACATGATATCCCACCTCCATAACGCAGCCCATAGGCGAGGGTGAGGAAATCTAATCCTTTTGCCATGTACGCGATCAAGCTCCACGTAGCGCGCCTGTTTCCCTCGCATCGCAAATCTCGCATAATCATCTGCACGTAATACTTACCAAATGCACACGCTTTACACACTACTGTATTGGCGTGGGAGCAATGCTTTTCACGCAGGATTGCCTGAGCTTTGAAAACGAAAGATTGTCGCATTTGGACAAGACGCTTTACGAATTTTGGGCAGAGTAAATCCATGAACAGATCTTTAAACTGGAAACTAGCCCTGATCTCGCGTCACATCGGCGCGCGGCGTGGCAATGCGGCACGAGGCCGTCCAAAGCGTTGATTTTACTCGCTTAATTTTTAGTTTTATAAGACACAATCCCATGATGAAACGCCCTACCCGCCGCTCCGGCGGCCGTTCTGCACGTGTAGCAATGCGCGCAACCCCGCTTGCCGAAAATGTTCGACCCATCCAGGGCGGCATGAACAGCAACGCCTATAAACCCCTGTCAGACACCGATATTTTACGCATTCACCACACAGCACTTGATGCCTTGGAACAGATTGGCCTTGCGAACACACCCCAATCCGGCATCGATCTTATGGTCAAGGCAGGCGCAATTTTTGGGGGTGAATATGGTTTATGAAGCGGCTGACATGCACGCCTCATTGCTTGGGTTTTGCCACAAAAGCCTGATCCTTGGCGATGATCTGATCGGCCAATCCCTGCGCTGTGTGCGCGGCATAGAAGCATCGCAAGACAGCATTAGCCTTGAGGTGATGCGCAGTGTTTGTCAGGGCGGGCCAGAGCATTATTTGGGCCAAGATCAAACACTCCGCCGGATGCAGACCGAATATGTATACCCCGAGATGGGCAACCGCACTTCGCCCAGGGAATGGATAGAGCAGGGCAAACCGGATTTGATTTCCACGGTGATCAACCGCAAAAACGAAATTCTGGCCCAGCCGCCAAGGGCACGGTTTGATCCGGTGCTGGATGCAAAATTGCGAGAAAAATTCAAAATTCATCTGACTGCTGATAAATAAACAATTTCTAACCTTACTGTTGTCGACTCACTTGCCAGTGCCTAATGTCGGGTATCTTGGCAATTCTTGCCAGAGGGACAAAACAACGGGAAACGCGAAAACACGTTGTAAGACACTAGGGAGAACTACATGACATTTTCGATGAAAGGCCTAAAGGCTGCGGCACTTGGCGCGGTTTTGGTACTGGGCACAGGGCTTGCCGCCTCGGCGCAAGATCTGAAATTCTTTACCATCGGCACCGGCGGCACCGCCTATACATATTATCCGGTTGGTGGCGTTATTGCCAACGCAATTTCCAAACCCCCGGGATCACGCGCCTGTGACGCGGGCGGCAGCTGTGGTGTTGATGGCCTGATTGCGTCGGCGGTGTCATCGCGCGGATCTGTTGATAACGTCAACGCGATCAATTCCGGCCTGCGCAATTCCGGTTTTGCCCAATCCGATGTGGCTTACTGGGCCTATACCGGCACCGGCACCATGGAAGGCAAAGAGCCGGCCAAAGACCTGCGCACAATCGCCGCTTTGTTTGAGGAGCATATCCACCTTGTGGCCCTTGCCGACAGCGGCATCAATTCGGTTGCCGATCTAAAAGGCAAACGCGTTTCTTTGGACGAGCCGGGGTCAGGCACCTATGTTGACGCCAACATGATCCTTGGTGCGGCGGGCCTTTCCACGGACGACATCACACCCGAAGCCCTTAAGGGCGGTGCCGCCGCCGAAGCATTGCGCAATGGCAAAATCGATGCGTTCTTTATCGTTGCCGGTTACCCAACCGGGGCGCTTGTTGAATTGGCCTCTGCCGCCGATATCAAACTTGTGCCAATTGACGGGGCTGTTGCCGAAACTCTGACAAGCAAATACGGTTTCTTCGCGGTAAGCGACATTCCTGAAGGCGCTTATGAGGGGATCGCCACAACATCCACCGTTGCGGTTGGGGCACAATGGTTTACCTCTGCCAAAGAAGATGACGAGCTGATTTACCAAATCACCAAAGCCATCTGGAACGACAAGTCTCGCAAATTGTTGGACGTAGGCCACGCCAAAGGCAAAACCATCACACTGGAATCCGCCCTGAACGGTATCGGTGTGCCCCTGCACGCAGGTGCCGAGCGTTTCTACAAAGAAGTTGGCCTAATTAAATAAGGCCTTCTTTTCAATATATTGGCCCAAGTGCATCTGCGCTTGGGCCTTTTTTACTTAAGGTGGAACCTGTCTCATGTCATCCGATATGCCCCCCGAATTAACCCCCGAGCAACTGGCCGAGATCGAACGCAATTACGATCCGGAAATGGCCTTTCGTGCCACGGGTAAACCCCTGTCTATTTTCATAACCACCGCCCTTGTGGCGATGTCGGCGTACCATTTTTACGCCTCCGGCTTTGGTTTGGTGCGCGAATTGTTGCACCGTGGTATTCACTTGTCCTTTGTTCTGGGGCTAGTGTTTTTGCTGTTATCATGGCGCAAAACCGACGGCACCGAAGTTGCACCGCCCGCATGGTATCGCTTTAGCGGCGTTTCAATCCTTGATATTATCTTTGCATTTCTGGCGGTTGGGGCATCTTTATATTTGCCGCTTTTGCCACCCGAAATTGTTGCCGAACGCGTGGGCAACCCGTCGCAATTCGATGTGTTCATGGGCACAGCACTTTTGGTGATTGTGCTTGAGGCGGCGCGCCGTTCTATCGGGCCAACCCTGCCGATCATTGCGATGATTTTTATCGGGTTTGCCATATTCGGCCCTTATGCGCCGGGCGCGTTAAAACATGGCGGTACCAGTTGGCTGGGCTTGATTAACCATCTTTATATGACCAATCAGGGTATATACGGCATCGCCATCGGCGTGATGGCGCAATATGTATTCCTGTTTATTCTGTTTGGCGTTCTGGCCACCCGTATTGGCCTTGGACAATTGTTCATTGATCTGGCGATGGTGATTGCGGGGCGCTATTCCGGCGGCCCTGCCAAGGTGGCGATTTTCTCGTCGGCCTTTATGGGCACAATTTCAGGATCCTCCATTGCCAACACCGTCACCACCGGCGCATTAACCATTCCGGCGATGAAAAAAGTCGGCTATCCGGCGCATTTTGCTGGCGCGGTCGAGGCCACATCGTCGACCGGTGGGCAAATCACCCCGCCAATCCTTGGCGCGGCGGCGTTTATCATGGTGGAATATCTTGAAATTCCATTGCGTGATGTGCTGGCGGCGGCGTTATTTCCGGCGATGCTGCATTATTTCGGTATCTTTACCATGGTGCATCTAGAGGCCAAAAAACTGGGCCTGCGCGGGTTGAAAGCCGAAGAACTTCCGAAAATGGGCATTGTGCTCAAGCAACATTGGCTATCAGTTATTCCGCTGATTATTCTGGTGTACCTGATCCTGTCAGGCCGCACCCCGGATTTTGCCGCGGTTTACGGGATTATCGCCTGTGTGGTTGTCGGGTTTCTTAATCCGGTCAATCGCCTGTCGGTCAAAGACTTGTGGGATGCTTTGTCCGCCGGCGCCAAAAACACCCTTGCGGTGGGCGCGGCAGCGGCGTGCGTGGGCATTATTGTCGGGGTTGTTACCCTCACCGGCGTTGGCTTTCGTCTGGGCTATGTTGTGGTGCAAACCGCCACGGATATCGGCGCATCGATCAGCTCGCTTTACCCGTTCAGCTATTTCGGGGTCGAGCAATGGGCGCTGTTTGTGTCACTGATCCTGATTGCGGTTTCCTGCATCATCATGGGCGCAGGCATCCCAACCACTGCCACTTATATCATCCTTGTGGCGGTTGCGGCCCCTGCGTTAGCGCAATTGCAAGTGCAACCTTTGGTGTCGCATTTCTTTGTGTTTTACTACGGTGTTCTGGCCGATATCACCCCACCCGTGGCCCTCGCGGCCTATGCGGCGGCGGGGATTGCCGGATCGAACCCGTTTAAAACCGGCAATACCGCATTTCGTCTGGGGATTGCCAAGGCGCTTGTGCCCTTTGTGTTTGTCTATTCGCCAGCTTTGCTTTTGGTTGCCGATGGCTTCACCTGGTATGCGTTCTTTATTACGCTGTTGGGCGCAGCTATGGGCATTGGCAGCATGGGCATTGCCTTTGCCGGATATTTCATTGCGCCGCTTAAGATGGGGGAACGTATTTGGGTGGCGCTTGTGGCGCTGTTCTTTGTGGCTCCCGGTATTTCGACAATGGCTGTGGGGCTGATTTTGATGGTTCCTATCCTCTTGATCCAGCTTAAACGACGTGCTGAGGGGCAACCTGCCCTCTAGACAAAACCACCTTTCTCCGGTTATCTGAACAAGCGTTCATTTAACCGGAGAGACCCCATGCTTATTTCCCAAACATCCGCACTCATCACCGGCGGGGCCTCGGGCCTTGGCAAAGCAACCGCGCGGAGCCTGCGGGAGGCGGGCGCGCAAGTGACCCTGTTTGATCGCGATAACGAACGCGGCCCTATGGTGGCCAGCGAAATCGGCGCGCATTTTGCCCATGTGGATGTGACGGATGCCGATTCTGTGGCGGCGGGCCTAAAACTGGCCAAAGAAAAAATGGGCGCGGTCAATGCCTGCATCAATTGCGCCGGTATTGCCACGGGCGAAAAAACCGTGGGGCGCGATGGGCCGCACAGGATCGAAACCTTTCAGCGCACTATTGATATCAACATGATTGGTACCTTCAACGTCATGCGCCTTGCCGCGGCTGAAATGCAAGGTAATGACCCCAATGAAGATGGCGAGCGCGGCGTGATCATCAACACCGCCAGCATCGCCGCCTTTGACGGGCAAATGGGACAAGTAGCCTATGCCGCCTCCAAGGCTGGCATTGCGGGGATGTCCCTGCCCGCCGCCCGCGATCTGGCCCGTAGTGGTATCCGTGTGATGGCGATTGCGCCTGGTATTTTCCTCACGCCGATGCTCGAAGGTTTGGGCCAAGAAATCATCGACGGATTGGCTGTTGACGTGACATTCCCCAAACGCCTTGGCAAACCGTCGGAATACGCCAACCTTGCGCGGTTTATCATCGAAAGCCCCTACCTAAACGGCGAAGTGATCCGCATCGACGGGGCGTTACGGATGCGGTGAACTGGCAAAATTCGGCAAATTTGCACACGCTTGCAATACCGTTCCAATACGCTTGCAATACAAGGGGGGTCACCCCTGTTCCTGCTTTTCCTCAAGCGCCATCCATTCTTCTTCGGCAGCGTCCAGTTTGGCTTGACGTTCGATCAACGCATCGGTGCCTTTTTGGAATTTTATCGGCTCTTTGGTGAACATATCCGGGTCTGATAAAAATTCTGCAAGCTTTCCAATCTCGGCTTCTAACCGCTCCATCTCGGCGGGCAATTCGTCTAAACGGTGCTGTTCTGTATAACTCAGCCCTACAGATTTACCCGCACTAGCTCGCGTTCCCTTTCCCGTCTTGGCTTTAGTTTTAACAGCGATTTCTATCTTGGCATCATCCGCGCGCTGCGTTTGATAATCCGACCAGCCTCCTGCATAGGTAACCGCCTTGCCATTACCCTCCATCGCGATTGTCGTCGTCACCACCCGATCCAGAAAATCACGATCGTGGCTCACCAGCAAAACCGTACCGTCATAGTCGCCCAACAGTTCTTGCAACAGATCCAGTGTTTCGACATCTAAATCATTGGTTGGTTCATCCAGAACCAGCAAATTGCTTTCCTTCGCCATGATCCGCGCCAGCAACAACCGCGCCTTTTCACCACCGGAAAGTGAACGAACAGGGGCGCGTAACTGGTTTTCAGCAAACAAGAAATCTTTTAAATACCCCGCCACATGACGCGGCGCGCCGCGCACCATAACCTGATCGGCCTTGCCCGAAACCCGCAGGCCCACATCGCCCGTCAGGCTTTCCCAAAGGCTGATATCGGGGTCAAGCTGCATTCGATTTTGATCAAACAGCGCGATATCCAGATTGGTGCCGCGCATGATCTCGCCGCTATCAGGTTCAACCGTCCCTAACAGCATATTCAGCAGTGTGGTTTTCCCTACACCATTCGGCCCGACAAATCCGATACAATCGCCGCGATTAACCTTGATCGAGAAATTGGATAAGATCACCTTTCCATCATAAGCCTTTGAAATTTCTTTGGCTTCGATCACTTTCTTGCCAGATTTACGGCCTGATTCCAGCACCATGCCCGCCGTGCCCTGACGTTTGATCTGCGCCGCACGGCCCGCCTGTAAGTCCCGCAACGCCCGCAATCGCCCTTGATTGCGCTTGCGCCGCGCCGAAATGCCTTCTACCGCCCATCGGGCCTCGGCCTTGATCTTGCGGTTCAACTTGTGGCGCTGCTGGTCTTCTTCTTCCCATGCCTTGTCACGCCACGCTTCGAACGAGGCAAAGCCCTGCTCCTGCCGTTTGACTTTTCCCCTGTCAATCCAAAGGGTTGCGCGGGTTAATGCATTTAAAAACGCACGGTCATGCGAAATCAAAACATAGCCGGTGCGGGTGTTTTTCAACTGGTCTTCCAACCAGCCAATCGCCTGAATATCCAGATGGTTTGTTGGCTCGTCCAACAGCATCAATTCCGGCGCTTCGGCCAGCAGTTTCGCCAGAGCCGCACGGCGCCGCTCGCCCCCCGATGCGGTGGCCACATCCCCCGCCGGATCAAATTTCAGCCCTTCGGCCACCATATCAACGCGGTAGCCTTCGCCGTCTGGCAATCCACTTGCCGCATAATCCCCAAGCGTGGAAAACCCCGCAAAATCAGGATCTTGCTCCATATAGCCAACCTTGACCCCCGGAGAAATCACCACACTGCCGGTGTCGGCCTCAACCAATCCGGCCATTACCTTCATCAAGGTTGATTTACCCGACCCGTTGCGCCCCACCAAAGCCACGCGGTCGCTTTGATGAACCACCATGGACAGGTCGGAAAAAACTGGATCGCCACCAAAAGTAAGCGAAATATCAGAGAGCTGAAGAAGAGGAATACGTGCCATAAGGTGTGGCTATTGCCACAGGCGCGCCGCGTCAACCATTATGCCGACATCGCCCGCAATAATCGTTTGCGCGCGGGGCTAATCGCATCAACGTCAACGCCGGTAAAAACGTGCATTGTGTCCATCTGGCGATCCACCACAGCATGATCCGAAACACGCCCCCCCAGAGACAAGTATCCACGCAACAACGGCGGAATTTGCGCGGCACCGCCCGCCTCTGCCCCCCCCTCAAACGCAACAAAATCACCCGATTTCCGTTTGGGGCGCCAATTATCTGGTGCAAGATAGCGCGCGTTTAGATGTGCAAAGCCTTCCGAATAACGGCTCGGATCAGTTCCTTCAAATGAAGCACACCCAAATAAGAAACCTATTTTCAGTGCATCCACAATTCGCGTAACACCTGCCCATGCCGCCCGCACCAAATCAGGATCAAGGCAATCAGGATGTGTACAAAACCGCCCGATCTCTAACATTGGCTGATGATAGGTTTGAAATTTTGAAAGCTCATAATACTGACCGGAATATCCTTTTGCGGCATCATCCCCCGTCGAAAATACCATCATTCGAAAGCTGGCCAGCACAGTTTTCGACGCGGCATCCGCGATTAACACATGATCAGACACCTCATCAAATCCGTCCCGATTGGGTGTTCTAAACGCAAGGTCGCGTAATTCATACGAGGCACGCAATTGCGATGATTGTTTTGCAACAAACACCCGATACCGTCCTTTTTGGAATTCATGCACAGATCACGCCCCTGTTATTTTAGCACCGCCAACCTTGCGCCACACTCGTTACCGTCTAAATATGACGCAACAGAAATCAGGACACAAGGAACCCCATGACAAAAATTGAAAAATCCGAAGAGGAGTGGCGCGCGCAATTGTCCGATCTTGCCTATACCGTCACCCGCAAACACGGCACCGAACGCGCCTTCAGCCATGATAATTTCCCCAAAGACGCGGGGCAATACCACTGTATCTGCTGCGACGCACCGCTGTTTGATCAACAAACCAAATTCGACAGCGGCACCGGCTGGCCCAGTTTCTTTGCCCCCCTGTCCAAAGACGCAATCGGTGAATCCGTTGATCGAAAACTGTTTATGAAACGCACCGAAGTCCACTGCGCCACTTGCGACGCCCATCTGGGCCATGTCTTTCCCGACGGCCCCGCCCCGACCGGCCTGCGCTATTGCCTGAACGGCGTCGCCCTAAGCTTCAAACCCGCATAATCTTCTTCTTTTCCGTCAAATATCCTCGCCGAAGGCCTCGCGGCGCGCAACGCGCGGCGCAAATCAACATGTGATGCGCAGCATCCCCTTTTACTTTACCGCCTCGGCCCTCACCGCCGAAAACTTGAATTCAGGTATTTTACCATAGGGATCAACCGCCGAATTGGTCAGGATATTGGCTGCCGCTTCCACATAGGCAAACGGCAAAAACACCATATCTTCGGCCACGGCCCGATCAGCGCGCGCCATAATATCCACTGTACCGCGCCGTGTGGTCAGGCGGATCATCTCCCCCGCAGCAATCCCAAGTCCGCGTAACGTACGCGGATGAAGCGAACAATTTGCCTCTGGCTCCACCAAATCCAGCACCTTGGAGCGCCGCGTCATTGTGCCGGTGTGCCAGTGTTCAAGCTGACGGCCTGTGGTCAGGATCATCGGGTAATCGTCGTCAGGGGTTTCATCGGGCGCAATCACGCTGGCGGGGGTGAATTTAGCGCGCTTGTCATCCCGCGGAAATCCGTCACCAAACACAATCGCTTGCCCAGGGTCGTTCTTCGACAGAGATGGGTAAGTAACCGCCCCTTGCGCTTCAAGCCGCTCCCATGAAATATTGGACAAGCTTTTCATGTTCAACGCCATCTCGTTAAACACTTCGCGCGGATGGGTATATGCCCAATCCAGCCCCAGCCGTTTGGCAAGCTCGGTTTCAATCCACCAATCGGGCTTGGCGTCCCCGGGCGGTGCGAGCGCCGCGCGTCCCATTTGCACCTGACGGTTGGTGTTGGTCACGGTGCCGTCTTTTTCGGCAAAGGCCGTGGCGGGCAGGATCACATCGGCATAATTGGCGGTTTCGGTCAGGAAAATATCCTGCACCACCAGATGATCCAGTTTGGCCAATGCAGCGCGGGCATGGGTCACATCGGGGTCAGACATGGCGGGGTTTTCACCCAGAATATACATGCCCTGAATATCGCCCTCGTGCACTGCGGATAATATCTCGGTTACGGTCAAACCTTTTTGCGCGGAAAAGTCATCTGTGCCCCAAACATCAGTGAAGGCTTTGCGTGAACTATCGCTTGTAACTGATTGATAATCCGGTAAAAACATAGGTATCAGACCCGCATCAGAGGCCCCTTGCACATTGTTCTGACCGCGCAACGGGTGCAGCCCCGCACCGGGTTTTCCAACGTTACCCGTCATTAATCCAAGGCTGATCAAACAGCGCGAATTGTCGGTGCCGTGGATATGTTGGCTCACCCCCATGCCCCAGAAAATCATTCCAGCTGATCCAGCTGCAAAAGTGCGCGCCGCGGCACGAATATCATCAGCTGGAATACCGCAAATCCCTTCCATAGCCTCAGGGGTAAAATCCGCCAGATGGGCTTTTTCTGCCTGCCAGTTTTCAGTGTATTGATTAATATAGGCCTGATCATACAGGCCTTCATTCACAATCACATTCATCATGGCATTCAACAGCGACACATCCGCCCCCGGGCGAAATTGCAGCATATGGGTGGCAAAGCGTTTCAAGGCCTGTCCGCGTGGATCCATGACAATCAGTTTGCCGCCGCGTTTGACGAATTGCTTGAAATAGGTCGCGGCAACAGGGTGATTTTCGATCGGGTTACAGCCAATCACAATCGCCACATCTGAATGTTCGATCTGGTTAAACGTGGCGGTCACAGCACCTGACCCGACATTTTCCAGCAAGGCCGCCACGCTTGAGGCATGACACAACCGCGTGCAGTGATCGACGTTATTGTGGCCAAAGCCCTGCCGGATCAGTTTTTGAAACAGATAGGCCTCTTCATTGGTGCATTTGGCGCTGCCAAAGCCGGCCACCTTGGTGCCCCCCAAATCGCCAAGGCCCTTGGCGGCAAAATCCAGCGCCTCGTCCCATGTGGCCTCGCGAAAATGGCTTAGCGGGTTGGCTGGATCAACATTTAATCCCTTGGCGGGCGCGTCTGCGCGGCGGATCAATGGTTTGGTTAAACGGTGCGGGTGGTGGATGTAATCAAAGCCAAAACGCCCCTTAACACAGAGGCGGCCTTCGTTGGCGGGGCCATCCAGCCCTTGCACATATACAACTTTTTCATCCCTAATCTTGAGGGAAACCTGGCATCCAACCCCACAAAACGGACATATGGTCGAAACTTCGCGGTCAAAATCATTGCTATCGCCCTGCCCCGCTTTATCCAGCGTCGCCGCCGGCATCAACGCCCCTGTCGGACAGGCCTGCACACATTCTCCACAGGCCACACAGGTGCTTTCCCCCATCGGATCATCCAGATCAAACACCGGATAGGCCTTATGCCCGCGCCCCGCCATGGCGATCACATCATTGACCTGCACCTCGCGACAGGCCCGCACACATAGCCCGCATTGAATGCAGGCATCCAGATTAACCTGCATTGCCACATGGCTGTGATCCAGCAATGGCACGCAGTCAGGTTCCAGCGCTGGAAAACGGCTTTTGGATACGCCAACATCCGCAGCCATATCCCAAAAATGCGCTGATTTATCATGGGCCTTGTCTTGCGCGGGTTGATCGGCGGCCAACAATTCCACCACCATTTTACGCGCCTTTTCGGCACGCGCCGAATTGGTGGTCACCACCATGCCTTCGGTCGGGGTGCGGATACAGGACGCGGCCAAGGTGCGCTCGCCTTCGATTTCCACCATACAGGCGCGGCAATTCCCGTCGGGGCGATAGCCTTTGGCGGGCTTGTGGCACAGGTGCGGAATTTTAAGACCGCGCCCATTGGCGACCTCCCAAATGGTTTCCCCGTCTTTGGCGACAACTTCTTGACCATCAAGGAGAAAACGAACCGGATCGGACATTATGAAATCTCCTTGTTGAAATGTTTGATCGTCAGGCGAATGGCATTCGGCGCCGCCTGCCCCAGCCCGCAGATCGAGGCATCGACCATGGTGTCACAAAGTTCTTCTAGCAGATCCTGATCCCAAACATTATCCTGCATCAGCTTCACCGCCTTTTCACAGCCCACACGGCACGGGGTGCATTGGCCACAGCTTTCGTCTTCAAAGAATTTCAGCATATTCAGCGCCGCACCGCGCGCGCTGTCTTGATCCGACAACACCACAACAGCGGCCGATCCAATGAACGTCCCATGGGGTTGCAACGTATCAAAATCCAGCGGGATGTCATTCATACTGGCAGGCAAAAGCCCCGATGACGGCCCGCCCGGCTGATAAGCCATAAACGCGTGCCCGCCCTGCATCCCGCCACAGGCGGTGATGATGTCGTCAATGGTTGAGCCAGCAGGCAACAGATGCACGCCCGCATTTTTCACCCGCCCTGACACCGAATAGGAACGCAAGCCCTTGCGCCCGTTCTTTTCAACGCTGTTCAAAACTTGTGGCCCCTCGCGCACAATCCGTGCCACCCACAGCAAAGTTTCCACATTATGCACCAGCGTCGGACGGTTAAAAACGCCCACCTCGGCCACAAAGGGCGGACGATGACGCGGCAAACCGCGTTTGCCTTCGATGCTTTCGATCATCGCGCTTTCTTCGCCGCAAATATAGGCCCCCGCGCCGCGGCGCAGATCAATATATCCGGCGCTGACAATTCCGGCGTTCTCAAGCGCAGAAATTTCGCGGCGCAGAATTTCCAGCACCGCCGGATATTCATCGCGCATATAGATATAGCATTTCTCCGCCTCGACGGCCCACGCCGCAATCAACATGCCTTCTAAAAACAAATGCGGGCTGCGTTCCAGATGATAGCGGTCTTTAAAGGTGCCCGGCTCGCCCTCGTCGCCATTTACCGCCAGATACCGCGGGCCGACATTGCCGCGCACAAAGCCCCATTTGGTGCCCGACGGAAACCCCGCCCCGCCAAGGCCACGCAATCCGGCCTCTTGCAAAGCGGCTTGAACCTTTTGCCAATCGCCGCCTTCGCGTAAATCGGCAAGAGCCTGATAGCCTTGCCCTGCCTGATACTGGGGCAAGGTTTGGTAATCGGGAATTTGCGCCTGGGTTTGCCCCGCATCAATCGCGGCGCGCACTTTTTCTACAGTGGCGTAATCAACGTGGTTATGACCCAATTCCAGCACCGGGGCCGTATCACAACGCCCCATGCAAGGCGCGCGCAAAATGCGCACCTGTTCAGGATCAAGCCCATCTTCCAAAGCGGTTTTCAACGCTTGCGCCCCCGCAATTTCGCAAGACAGGCTATCACAGACGCGGATTGTTAATGCGGGTGGCGGGATTTCGCCTTCTTTTATCACGTCGAAATGGGCGTAAAAGCTGGCAACTTCGTACACCTCGGCCATAGACAAGCGCAGCTCTTCGGCCAAGGCCCGCAAATGGGCCGCACTTAGATGGCCATAGGCGTCCTGAATTATGTGCAGATATTCAATCAGCAAATAACGATGGCGGGGTTTATTGCCAAGCAATGCACGAATTTCGTTCCATGCGTTGTCATCCAACTGGCGGCCTTTGGGTGTTTTACGCCCTCTGCCACGCCCCGATTTCCAAACGCCTTTTTGATCCGCTGTTGTCATGATGTCGCCTCGTGATTCTTGATCGCTCAAGACAGAGCATATCACGCAAGAGAAAAAGTGCAGCGGATTTACGACGTCAGCACGGCTTTTGACGACAGTTTGTTTAACGGATTGCACCGCGCTTCGCGCGTCGCGGTGGCGCAGCCCCCTGCGGGGCCTGCGCGATTCCCGCGGCGCGGATATTTAAGCAAAAAAGAAACAGGGTTATCTGAGGGCGGCTTCGATATTGCCTCCATCCACCGTCATAACATGGGCCGTGGTGCGGCGGTTTTGCGCCAAAGAGACAAATGCATCAGCAACGTGAAAGGCTTCGACCTCGCGCCGGATCAGATTGCCCGCCATATACGTGCCTTCGTCAATGCCGCGCGCCTTGGCGCGTTCTTTAATGAATTCATCATCCAACAGCCCCGAGCGAATGCGATCGGCGTTGATCCCATTCACCCGCACCCCCATTGGCCCAAGCTCAAGCGCCAACTGACGCAACAGAAAGAACGTTGCAGCCTTCGGCAAGCCATAAGCGCCAAACCCTTTGCCCGGGTTAACGGCTTGCTTTGAGACATTAAACAGGATCTGACCGCCGCAATCCTGTTTTTCTAGAATGGCGATGGTGGCCTTTGAAAAGGTTTGATGGGCAAAGAAATTCAGCTCAAAGCTTTTGCGTAGCAACGCATCATCAAGAACCGACATTTCCCCTGTCCACGCGGCACCTGCGTTTGATACCAAGATATCCAGACCGCCAAACCTTGAAATACACGCCGTTACAGCACGCTGTGCAGCATTTTCGGCGGTGATATCAAGCGCAATGCCGCCGTGATCGGGGCCAAGCTGTTTTAAACCCTTCGCCAAGGCCTCCGGGCCAAGATCAACAAGAAAGATGTTTGCGCCTAAATCAGCAAACGCTTGCGCTGTGGCCAGACCAATCGCGCCGCCACCGCCCGTAACCATCACCACATGTCCGGTAAACTCAGGATGTTTGCGCCCGATTTTCACCTGCTCCAGCGACCAGTATTCCATATCAAACAGATCTTCTTCACCCACAGGTGAAAAGCCGCCGCAATCCTCGCCCATGCTCATCGCGGCTAGATTTTGCTCTCCCAAATCGGCAGAAATTGCCGCGGCTTTGGCATCAACCCCAATGCCGACAATCCCTACATTTTCGATCCACGCCAATTCAGGCGCAGGGTTTAGCATGATCTTGTGGCCACCAACACGTGTGTTATTGCGGGTAAAATAATCTGTATAATCAGACACATAAGCATCAATCTTGACTTGAATTGCATCGCGCCCCTTGGCAATGGTTTCCGCGGTTAGCACGAGCGGAAAATTTTTGGTTCGAATCACATGATCCGGCGTTGCCACACCACGTTTGGCAAGCGTCTGCCAATCGGAGCGGGCGAAAAATTCTTCTACATTCGGGCCACATCTGGAATCAAGTATAGGCATCGCCGCATCGCGATTGTTAAAATGTTTTGCCGTTACATCACCAATCATGCCGCGCAACATCGGCAATATTTCTAGTGCAATATCATTCACTGCATCATTTGGCGCGCCCGCTTTGGCGAGCTTTTTGCCTGATTTTTCCTCAAGCCAGTGCTGCGCCATATTGACATGGGTAATCATCCGGTCATAGGCGGTTTTGGCATCGTCGCCAAACGTAACATGGCCGTGATTTAACAAAAGCAACCCTTCTGCATCTGGATGATCTTCAAACGCTTTGGCGGCGGCATTTCCAAGCCGAAATCCTGGCATATAAAATGGCACGACAGCAACTTTATCACCGAAGATTTCATTTACAACATCAGCGGCATTCGGCAGATCGGCAATCGCCAACATCATCGTGGCGTGGCTATGAATAATGTTGGGCACCGGAATATAGGCATGCAACAGGGTTTCCACAGACGGGGTTGGTGCCGCGCTATCTAACAAATTGCTCCGTTGCGTATTCACCATATCCTCGTCTGAAACATGATCAAGATCACGCAAGCGGATCAAGGGCGCAAGGCGCACGGCTGGCATACCGGCAGCCTCAATGGTCGCCATATCCTGACCGCTGCCTTTGATATGAATAACATCAACATCATCACCAAAGATATCAGTGCGCGTGACTTTGCAAGACGCGTTGCCCCCGCCATGCTGAACCAAAGACTGGTCAGAGCCGATCAAACGCGTCGCATAAATCATAGCAGCAAGCGCCTGATCGGCACCTCCCCCGCCCATAGATTTAACAAAATTTGCAACTTCGGTTTTATTCCAGCGGTTCATAACCATGACAAGACTTTCGATTTGAGGTAACAGCGACGTAAACGCGCAATACACTTAGTTTTTGACAAATGTCAGTATGTAGTGTCAAATATACAAAAGGAGCAGGGATGGCAACAGTTACACGCAGAAGAACCTCGGGTCAGGTATCCGGTGAAAACATCGTGATCGAGGCCGCTTGGTTGTATTATCATGATGGATTAAACCAAACGGCAATCGCCAATCATCTAGGTGTTTCGCGCGCAACCGTCGTGAATTATCTGCAAGATGCCAAAGAGCGTGGATATATCCGGATTGTGTTGGCTGACAGTGCCTTTACCAATCACCAACTGGCACAGGATCTGCGCGAAAAATTTGGCCTAACCGCCACCTACGTGGTACCGGACGGTGTAAGCGGACCTGAAGAAACCTTGTTACGCGTGGCACGCGGTGCTGCCGAATGGCTGCCGAGTTTGCTACAAGCCGGAGATCGCTTAGGCGTTTCCTGGGGGCGCACCGTTTATGAAATTGCCGAAGCAATACACCAAAGCCATATCGCGGATCTAACAGTTTCGCAGCTGGTTGGATCGATGGCGACACCTTATGGGTTTACCGCTGAAATTTGCTCGGCCCATCTGGCACAGCGGCTTGATGCCAAACTGATAAATCTGCATGCGCCTGCCGTCTTAAGCGATCCGGATCTTGCAGAGCGTTTGCGCAACGAGCCTATTATCCGCTCGCAAATTGACGCTCTAAGCCATTGTAATAAAGCCATTTTTGCGGCAGGCTCCTGCACGCATGAAAGCCACATCGTCGGCAGTGGTGTTGCAACCCATGGTGATCTGGACTGGTATATCAAAAATGGCGCGACCGGTGTGGTTTGTGGGCGGTTTATTGATGCGCAAGGCAAACCTATCCAAGGAAAACTGGACAAACGCATGATCGGTGTCGAGCTTGATAAATTGCTGGATCTTGATATGGGGCTTTTGGTTTCGGAAGGTGTTGATAAAGTCGAGCCGATGCTGGCCGCAATCAAGGGTGGTTTTGTGTCCCATCTTGTGACAAGCACATCAACGGCAAAATCAATGATTGAAAAAGGCTAGCGGTTTAGGGCCGCGGGATCCGGCGAGGTAAACCTCGCGTTACCAAAGCATAGACTTATGGATTTTAGATGCCGCATGACACATTGTAATTTGGCGGGAAAACAACATCTTTTCAACATCAGTATGGCTTGAGCCTATTGCACACTATTGCACAGGCACAGTAAGATCACCCTATGACAGATGAAGCCAACGTTCGAATCCAACCCAAAGTTAAATCCGGCTTTTCTTGGGGCTCGCGGGTGGCTTTGGGCTTGTTTCTAGCAATCACTGCAACAACAATCTGGATCACCAATGGCTTGTTAACGCAGCGTTTCACTGAAACCACCCGATCCCGCGCGCTTGTTCGGCTTACGCTTTATTCTGGTAACCTTGTCAGCGAATTGAAGCGGGCATCAATCGTGCCACAGCTTTTGGCGCGGGATCCGGCATTGATTGGCGCGCTCAATGCAGGCGACCACGCCCAAAGCTCGGCGCGCCTCATTTCATATCTAGAGGAAATCGGTGCGGCGTCTTTAATGCTTCTTGACGAAAACGGACGCACGGTGGCCTCGACAGATCGCAATAAAATTGGCTCGGATCATAAATCAGACCCGTATTTTGTTGATACGGAAAAATCAAATACTACAGTTTTTACCACCTCCGAAAATAGTTCCGGTGGAATCGTATTTTCTTATTCACGCAAAATGGAAAGCAACAGTGGCAATATTGGCGTTATCGTCGTTGAAGTTGATCTGAAGAAGTTTGAAAAAAGCTGGGCCGGGATTTCGGATGCCGTCATTGTTACGGATAGCGAAGGGAAAATCATTCTTGCAACCGAATCCAGCTGGCGTGGGCGCACCGAAGAAGAAGCGCTGACCGTGCGCTCGGTGCCATCAGCCATTCAGCGCACCATTCAAGCCACGACCGATTGGGTGACTTTGCCGTCTGATACATATTTACTTGGCGAAGCGGTCATGCGTCAGGAAACACGTATTCCGTTCCAAGGCTGGCGGATGACCGCCTTTACAACTTATTCCTCCGTGCGACAGCGCGTGAATGGCGTTTTGGCGCTTGAAATCATGGGATTCGCGATATTTCTTGCTTTGGTGTTTTACTTTACCTCCCGTAAGGCAATGCTTAGATCATTGATATTTCAACAAGAAACCAAAGAATTGCGCCAACTGAATGATCGATTGCAAAGTGAAATAGCCGAACGTGAAAAAGCCGAGAAAAATCTGGAAGTGGCCGAGCAAACCCTTGCGCAAAGCTCAAAATTGGCGGCCCTTGGTGAAATGTCGGCTGCGGTATCGCATGAATTAAACCAGCCGTTAGCCGCGATGAAAACCTATTTAGCCGGTTCGCGTTTGTTGTTACGGCGGCAACGATCCGAGGAAGCCGTTTCATCCTTCCAGCGCATTGATGATCTGATAGATCGCATGGGGGCCATTACCAAACAATTAAAAAGCTACGCGCGCAAAGGCGACGAAGGCTTATCCCCCGTTGATTTACGCGAAGCGGTCAATTCGGCCCTGTCGATGATGGAGCCTCAGCTTAAGCAGCGCCATGTTAAAATCAACAAAACCTTGCCGCGCGAACCGTTGCTGGCAATGGGGGATCGGGTGCGCATGGAGCAAGTGATCATCAATTTGTTTCGCAACGCCCTTGATGCCACAAAAACTGTGCCTGATCCACAAATCGATATTTTGCTCACCGCAGGTGAAACCGCAACCCTGACCGTGCGCGACAACGGCGAAGGCATCGAAGATCTGGATTGCCTGTTTGAGCCTTTCTACACAACCAAACAGCCAGGCGATGGTGTGGGGCTTGGATTGGCGATCTCTTCGGGCATCGTTAGCGATCTTGGGGGGCGCCTAACGGCAAGAAATGGCCGCTTTGGCGGGGCAGTGTTTGAAGTTCAGTTCCCGATCTTGGTAAAAGATGTAGAAGCCGCCGAATAGGCCAAGCACCAAACCGAAAAGAGAACACACATGCCCCAAGCCATGAAAATAGCGATTGTTGACGACGAACAAGACATGCGCCAATCAATTGGGCAATGGTTAGCCTTATCCGGATTTGATACCGAAACCTTTGCATCTGCTGAATTGGCGCTTAAATCTATCGGCGCTGATTATCCTGGAATTGTTGTCACCGACATTCGTATGCCAGGCATGGACGGAATGCAGTTTTTAAAACGCCTGATGGCGGTTGATAGCGGCTTGCCGGTGATTATGATCACGGGGCATGGCGATGTCCCGATGGCGGTCGAGGCAATGCGGGTTGGGGCATATGATTTTCTTGAAAAGCCGTTTAACCCCGACAAAATGACAGAGCTTGCCAAAAAAGCCACACAAAGCCGGCGACTAACGCTTGATACACGGGCTTTACGCCGTGAACTTGGTGATGGGAGCGCGGTAATCAAAAAATTGATCGGGTCGTCGCCGGTGATGGAACGTTTGCGCGAGGATATTCTGGATTTGGCGCAGGCTGACGGGCATGTATTGATTGACGGGGAAACCGGAACTGGCAAAACACTGGTGGCGCATGCGCTTCATGCAACAGGATCTCGCGCTGGCAAAAAATTCGCACTTATTTCCTGCGCCGCCTACGAGGAAAACGATCTTTCGTGTCGATTGTTTGGCCCTTTGGAAGAAGGTGGACAACAACCCATGGTGGAGGCCGCGCGCGGTGGCACGCTGGTGTTTGAAGACATCGATGCCTTAAGCGAAGCGCTACAAGCGCGGTTACTGACCTATATTAACGAACAAGGTAGCCCAGCTGAAACCCGCATTGTGGCCATTTCCAATCTGCAATCCGAAGATAAAGGCATCGAAGACGCGTTGCGCCCCGATTTGTTTTACCGGTTGGCCGCCATGCGGATCACCCTGCCGCCCTTACGCCAGCGCGGCGAAGATATTTTAACCCTGTTTGGCCGTTTGGTTGATCAATTCGCTGATGAATACGGCTGTGATGCACCGAAAGTAACAGCGCAAGAAGCCGCGCAGCTTTTACAAGCCCCATGGCCCGGCAACATTCGACAGCTCATCAACGTTGCAGAACGCGCCGTGCTACAAAAACGTCGCGGATCAGGCACAATTTCCAGCCTGTTGATGTCGGAAAACGAAAACGTACAACCGGTTATGACAACTGAAGGCAAACCATTGAAAGAATATGTCGAGGCCTTTGAGCGTATGCTGATTGATAACACCATGCGGCGCCACAAAGGCTCGATTGTGAACGTTATGGAAGAGCTTTGCTTACCACGGCGGACTTTGAACGAAAAAATGTCCAAATATAATTTGGCGCGTTCAGACTATTTATAAGCGTTTTTCCGGTTAATTCAGCCTTCCAGCGTTGAAATGATATTTTCGCATTGTAATTTGCAGTAAATTCCTCGTATGGTTAAATCTGATGCTGAAATCAGCATCAATACGAGTTACGCTGTTTTCGCGCATAGGTTGCAAACGCTCCCCCCCGTTAAAACAGACCGATAGGGCCGCAAGGCCACGAGTTTTGGCCAATATGGCCAGGAATTTGCCCGAAATCCCTTCATGGGGCGCCAGATTTGGTGGGCTTTAATTTGGGATACACCTGTATCCGGAGATGAAACGCGATGAGAAGCGCACAGATGCGACGGCTGGAAGAAAAGGGTTTAACCGCCTTCAAAGCCGCGCGAAACGCTCTCGGCTTCGCCCTTACAAGACACCTCCAGCAATGGAACAGCCCCTTGGGGCCTCATATATTGCCGCGGTGCAAAGAGAAGACATGGCTAAAAAGATGCTTATCGACGCCACCCACGCGGAAGAAACCCGCGTTGTTGTGGTTGATGGAACCAAGGTTGAGGAATTTGACTTTGAATCCGAAAACAAACGCCAGCTTGCTGGCAACATATACCTAGCAAAAGTAACACGGGTCGAACCGTCGCTTCAGGCGGCGTTTGTTGATTATGGCGGCAATCGCCACGGGTTCCTTGCTTTTTCAGAAATCCATGCGGATTATTATCAAATTCCAGTGGCCGATCGTGAAAAGCTGCTTGAAGAAGAACGCGCTTATGCCAAAGCAATGGCAGAAGAAGACGAAAAGCCCAAACCCAAACGCCGCGCTACGCGCTCACGTCGTAAAACCAAAGCCGCCGAAATTAAATCAGATGATGCGGTTCTAACAAAAGAACCCGAAGGCGAAGCAATTTCCGGCATGGACGTTGTTGATCTGGACGGAAATTCGGATGAAGGCAATTCACCAATGGTTTTGGTGCATGACACACCTGTTGAAACGCCCGCAAGCGATGACACCACAGCCGATTCTGTCGTTGAAGATGCACCAAAAGATGATCAACCAGCAGACACATCCGAGGCCAGCTCTACAGAAACCGACGAAGATACGTCAGACAATGATGATGCACCGCTGGATGCAACCGAAAAAGACGACCGGATTGTTTCGGTTGCCGATGATGATGCGCCCGAAGAAATTCGCCCCCCACGTAAACCGCGCCCACGTCGTTATAAAATCCAAGAAGTCGTCAAAGTGCGCCAAATCTTGTTGGTGCAAGTGGTTAAGGAAGAACGCGGCAACAAAGGCGCGGCCCTGACCACATATCTATCTCTGGCGGGCCGCTATTGTGTGCTTATGCCAAATACCGCGCGCGGTGGCGGCATTTCGCGCAAAATCATTAATCCAGCTGATCGTAAAAAACTAAAAGCGATTGCAAACGAAGTTAATGTGCCCGATGGCGCAGGCCTGATTGTGCGCACCGCCGGGGCCAAGCGCACCAAATCCGAAATCCACCGTGATTACGAATATTTGCAACGCCTGTGGGAAGAAATTCGCAAGCTGACGCTGGAATCAATTGCACCAGCGAAAATCTATGAAGAAGGCAATCTGATTAAGCGCTCGATCCGCGATCTTTATAATCGTGACATCGACGAAGTGATTGTGTCGGGCGAGGCGGGCTATCGTGTTGCCAAAGACTTTATGAAAATGATCATGCCGTCGCATGCCAAAAACGTAAAACTCTATAAAGACACCCTGCCGTTGTTTGCGCGTTTTCAGGTAGAATCCTATCTGGCGGGGATGTTTAATCCGACAGTTCAGTTAAAATCTGGCGGCTATATCGTAATCGGTGTTACCGAAGCCTTGGTTGCGGTTGATGTGAATTCGGGCCGCGCCACCAAGCAAGGCTCGATCGAGGAAACCGCGCTGAACACCAATCTTGAAGCCTCCGACGAGGTAGCACGCCAGTTGCGCCTGCGTGATTTGGCCGGATTGATCGTGATCGATTACATCGACATGGAAGAGCGGCGCAATAACAATGCCGTTGAAAAACGTCTAAAAGATCGCTTGAAGACCGACCGTGCGCGCATTCAGGTTGGCCGCATTTCCGGCTTTGGCCTGATGGAAATGTCGCGCCAACGCCTGCGCCCCGGCATGATCGAGGCCACAACGCAGCCATGTTCCCATTGTCATGGCACCGGCCTGATCCGGTCTGACGAAAATCTGGCCCTGTCGATTCTGCGCCAGATTGAGGAAGAAGGCACCCGTGGCCGTTCGCGCGAAGTGGTTCTGAAGGCACCGATTGGTATCACCAATTACCTGATGAACAACAAACGTGAGCATATCGCCCAAATCGAAGCGCGTTACGGCATGTCTGTGCGTATCGAAGGGGATCCATTCATGGTAAGCCCTGATTTCACCATTGAAAAGCTGAAAACAGCAAGCCGCGTGGTTAAGAAAATTGCCGCACCGGTTGTCTCTGTAGATGCCTCGATTATGGATGGCATTGATGAGGCCGTTACCGCTGAAGAAGAAAACACCGATGAAACCGCTGTTGAAAGCACGGATGAGCAGCAACAGGCACCCAAAAAGCGCCGTCGCCGTCGCCGTCGCCGTCGTAGTGGAAGTGCTCAAAATGGTGAAGGCCAAAACACCGAGGGCCAAGATGGCGATACGCCTGCACAGCCCCAAGAGGCCGAATACACCGATGCAACAACAGATGTGCAAACCGACAATACCGGTGCGCAAACTTCGGATGATAGCACCGCCGCACCGGATACCCCTGTAAATGATGCGCCTGAAGAGGCCGCAAAAGAGGAAAGACCAAAACGTGCAGCGCGCAAACGTGCACCTCGCAAGAAAAAGGTTGAAGCCGTTGCCGAAGATGCTGTGCAAACGGACGAGGTAAAAGCCGAAGAACCAACGGCCGAGACAACCGAGGCAGTGGAAAAACCCAAGCGTAAACGTGCGCCTCGCAAACGGGCGGTGAAAAAGGCTGATAAACCTGCGGATGATATCAAAGCAGAAGAGGCTGTTGCCACGGACGCAAGCGTTGAGGCCGCACCGGAAGAAAAGCCAAAACCTAAAAAACGTGCGCCGCGCAAACGGGTGGTGAAAAAAGCCGATAAGCCTGCGGACGAGGCCCCCAAAGCCGACACACCGGCCGAGGCACCAAAACCGGAACCGGTTCAGAAAGAGGCGAAACCAAAACCCGAGCCCAAACCCGAGCCTAAACCCGAGCCAAAACCCGAAAGCGACAAGCCAAAGAAAAAAGGCTGGTGGTCATTGGGGCGCTAAACGATAAAATATTAGGAAGAATGCCGGCAAGATTTGGTCTTGTCGGCATTTTTTTTGAAAGAAACTGAAATGGGTTTAACACCCCGTGGCTATGCCTATGTGGGTTTGGCCGCCTTGTTGATCGGGTTCACCAAAACCTTGCTTGCGAGGGCTTTTGCCGGCGCCGTGTCGATGGTAGCCAATACGGCAGGGCCTGTGTTTGGAATTTAACTGCTTCAAATGGGATCAAACAAATCGGAATTTGTCGGCAACAAAATTCTGAAACATATCAATCTGACCATTTTCTAAACCTTGATACGCATTGCCGTTCTATTCGCTGTCACATGGCGGATACTGTTCTGAACAAAAACCGTTCGTGGCTTATAAATGCGCGCCTTTTTTCACCAAAAAGACATTCCCGATCGCGCCCTCTTTGATTTCCAACAGGTCATGCCCCTGCTCATTACAAAAATGCGGCACATCAATCACGGCGGCAGGATCATCGGCCAGTAGGGCCACAATATCCCCGGCCCCCTGCCCCATCAACCGCTTGCGCAGTTTTAATACAGGAAGCGGGCACAACAAACCAATGGCATCAATTTCTTCGGTAATATCCATGTCTAAGGCCTAAGCTGCACGCAGATCGATTTCAACGAAAATGTGACAAATTTTGTCGTGACGATCCCGCACCAACGTTCTATGACTAAGCCAACAACACATGAGGCTTGATATGTTTGGATTGGAAATTATGGACGCGGCCCTGCTGCCCGCCATGTTTATTGCAATATTCGCCGGGTTGGTATCCTTCTTGTCGCCCTGCGTTTTGCCTGTGGTTGCGCCCTATCTGGCCTACATGGGGGGCATCACGATGAATGAAATGTCCGCCGAAGGATCCGGGCGAAAACGCCCCATGGGCGCTGCCATTGGCTTTGTTTTGGGCCTGTCCACGGTGTTTTTGCTGCTTGGATTTGCTTTTTCGGCTTTTGGGCGGTTTTTTCTTGTTAATCAGGATTGGTTCACCATCGGGGCCGGCGTGATGGTGATGATTTTCGGCGCCCATTTTGTCGGGGTCTTCCGCATTTCTTTTCTGGATAGAGAAGCCCGTGTTGACGTGGGCGATAAAGGTGGATCAGCCTTTGGCGCGTATTTGTTAGGCCTTGCTTTTGCCTTTGGCTGGACGCCCTGCTTAGGGCCAATTCTGGGCGGAATTCTAACCATTGTCGCCACCGAAGGCTCCATGGCGAAAGGCACATTCCTGATGGGGCTTTACGCTTTTGGCCTTGGTATTCCCTTTCTGTTGGTCGCGGCGTTTTTCCCGAAAATGTCGGGCCTTATGAATTATATGAAACGCCATATGGAACAGGTCGAGCGGATCATGGGCCTGCTTTTGTGGACAATCGGATTGATGATGATCACCGGTGGATTTACTGCAATATCATTTTGGCTGCTTGAAATATTCCCGGCATTGGCACAAATTGGCTAGTTTTGTGGCTTTTCGGCATATTTCTGTCAAGTTTACCTGCTAAACCCTCCTCATAGGTATGAGGGCCGTCTGATTATGGACAACACAGCTAAAATTGTGAAACGGCGTCGGGTATTTTACATTCCTGGCTATGATCCGATCCATCCCCGCCGTTACCGTGAGCTGTACCGCAAAGAAGGCGCGGCGCAGGCGGACATATCAGGATATGACATTGCCCTGTCCCCCAAAACCACCAAAGGGCGCTATGGCTGGCACGTAGAAAGCCAAATTGACGGCAAAATCATACAAGCAGATTTTGATGTTCTTGTGTGGTCTGACATTGTTAAAACGTCGATGAATTTAAACATTCCACAAACCTACCTTGTGCTTGCCCGCACGGCTTGGACATATATCGCATCCGGTGCTTTGAGGCGGCTGATGTGGCTGCGCAAGGGGCCTGTGATTGCTGCACTTTATCCAATTTTCATGTTAATTTTACAATTGGTTGTGGCCATTGTGCTTGCTTATGGTGCAGGAGTTCTGGTCAATTGGGCCGGTGGGAAATTTGCATCACCATGGGTGGCAAATATATTTGGATGGGCTGTGGCACTTCCGGTGATTGTGTTTGTCCTGCGCTACTTCCGCAAAATAGATAATAAGCTGTTCGCGTATTATCTAATGCATGATTACGCCTATTCCGCGCGTTCCAAAGGCGCCAATCCGCCCGAGCTTGAGGCGCGCATGGCCGAATTTTGTGATGAAATATCAGACGCCTTGCGCAGTGACGTAGATGAGGTTTTGGTGGTTGGGCACTCTTCTGGCGCGCATCTTGGGGTGTCAATTTTGGCAGATTTAATCCGGGATGGGCGCGTGCCGGAAAACGGCCCCGAATTATCATTTCTAACTCTTGGGCAGGTGGTGCCGATGGTGTCGTTCCTGCCCAATGCCAATCGATTGCGTGGCGATCTGAGGTTCCTGTCGCAGCAAGACAAAGTGATCTGGGTTGATGTTACAGCGCCCGGCGATGGCTGTGCATTCGCGTTATGTGATCCTGTATCGGTATCGGGTGTAGCACCGGAAAACAAACGTTGGCCGCTGGTGTTTTCTGCGGCCTTTACCCAATCATTATCACCCGAACGCTGGAAGGAATTGCGCTGGCGATTTTTCCGCCTTCACTTTCAATATATGAGCGCCTTTGACGCCCCGAAAGATTATGATTATTTCCAAATTACAGCAGGGCCAAAAACGTTGTTTTCCCGTTACAATCAACGCCCTGCATCAAAATCAAGGGTTGAAATTCCTGCGTCACGTCATACAAGTATAACATGACCAAACAGCCACCAAAACCGCAATCGCGTGCGGACAAAGTTTCTTTGCTACAATATTTGAAGCTGTTTAAACGTGATATTCTTTCAGCCCAACCTGCGCGCCTTTATCACGCTTGGATGGCCGAGTTTCGCACGCCGTTTTTTCGGTCTTATATGATTAATCAGCCCGAGTTGATCAAAACGGTTTTACGTGAGCGGCCTGATGATTTTCCCAAATCGGAACGTATAAAAGAGGGGCTTGCCCCATTGTTAGGCGAATCTGTGTTTGTCACCAATGGCGAGGTTTGGAAACGCCAACGGCGCATTATTGATCCGGCGTTCGAGGGTGGGCGTTTGCGCGAAATTTTTCCGGCGATTTGGGATGCCGGCGTTGCCTCAGTTGCACGATTGAAAACGCAATCACAGGACGGCCCCGTTGAAATTGAAAGTGTAACCTCGCATGCTGCAGCCGATGTTATTTTTCGCACGCTGTTTTCTATCCCGATTGAAAACGAGGTTGCGGGCGCGGTTTTTTCCGAATTCAGGAAATATCAAAAAACCCAGCCCATCGTAAATTTGGCGGCCTTTTTACCAATTCCCAAATGGGTGCCACGTTTTTTTAAAAAAGAAACCAAAGAAACCGCCAAATCTATTCGCGGTTTGATCAAGCAATTAACCGTTGCGCGGATGCAAGAGATTGAAAATGGCACCGCACCCGATGATCTAGCCACCAAAATCATGACAACCGCTGATCCGTTAACCGGTGAAAAATTCACGGCTGAAGAAATGGTCGATCAGGTGGCAATCTTTTTCTTGGCGGGGCATGAAACAAGCGCGTCCGCCCTTGGATGGGCTTTGTATTTGTTAGCGATGTATCCTGAATGGCAGGAAAAAGTTGCCGCCGAGGCCACGCAAGCCATTGATCCGGACGTGCCGTATTTTTCGGCGGTGTCTAAATTGCGCACCACGCGTGATGTATTTCGCGAGGCCATGCGCCTATACCCCCCTGTGCCGATGATGGTGCGCGAAAATACCTGTCCTGTTCGGTTTCGCGATCGCGACATTCCCAAAGGCTCGCAAATTGTGCTCAGCCCGTGGCATTTGCACCGCCATGAACGGCTGTGGGACAATCCGGATGATTTTGATCCGGATCGATTTAAAACCCCGAATGGCAAACAGGGATTGCGCGATGCTTATATTCCATTTTCCGCCGGAAGCCGCGTTTGCCCGGGATCTGGCTTTGCGATGATCGAAGGGCCATTATTACTGGGTATGTTCGTGCGCGCGTTTAAATTTGAGGTGATTGACGGGCGCGAGCCTGTGCCTGTGGCGCATTTAACCGTGCGCTCAAAGGACGGTATCTGGCTAAAACTAACCCCGCGCTAACGGCCTTCGAATTCCAGCAATTCGCGGTATATGTAGGAAACGTGGATATTTCCATCCAGCCCTTCGACAAATTTCGGGTCTTGTTTTAAACAGGCCACACCACAAATCTGGCTGACCATCATATCGGTGCTGTCACTAAACCAGAACCGGCCGCCCGGAGTGCCAATATAGCCGTCAATACCTTCGGCTTCGTCGGCTTCCAAATCGGTCGCAGAGGGAAATTCGGCAGGCACTTCGGGGTCAAATGCGCCGTGTGTGTGGTAGGAGGCCACAATGCTCATATTATCGGGCGCGGCACCTGTGCATTCGTTCATCCGGCCTTTGCGTGCATTTGAGGCAAACAGAACCCCGTTTTGATCATAGCCGATATAGCCACAATATTCGCGGTTTTTACGAAAAGATATGCTTTGAATTTGCTGCAACACGGCCTTGGCAAAGCGCGCCTCGGTTGTGGATTGGGCTTGGGTGACATTGGGGGGCACAAAGCCAAATACCATTGCGAAAAGAGCTGCGCGTGTCACTGAAATGATCCTTTATATTTCAGACCACTATGTCGCCCTTGCGCGAGGATGTCAAAATGGGCGGCGGGGTTTTGCCGCCCATTTTGCGATTATTTGATCCGAATTAGCCTTCGTTTTTCAAATCATTATACAATTCAAAGGCTTGCTGAGCTGGCATCAACTCATGCACCACTTTGGAAACCGCTTTGATCATCGCAACCGGATCATCCGATTGGAAGATATTGCGGCCCATATCAACACCCGCCGCGCCCTGATCAACAGCGCGGAACGCCATATCCAGCGCCTCGAGTTCAGGCAATTTCTTACCACCGGCAATCACAATCGGCACAGGGCAACCGGCAACCACTTTTTCAAAGCCTTCTTCAATGAAATAGCTTTTCACGTAGTGCGAGCCGATTTCCGCCGCGATCCGTGTGGCAAGGCCAAAGTAACGGGCATCGCGCGCCATGTCTTTGCCAACTCCGGTAACGGCCAATGTGGGAATGCCAACGCGCATACCTTCGTCGATCAGTTTGATCACGTTGGTGATTGATTTATGCTCATATTCCGCCCCGATATAGACCTGTGCGGCCATGGCGCTAACGCCCATACGCACCGCATCGTCAATCGCCACGGCAACGGTTTCGTTTGACAGCTCCGACAGGATCGAATTGCCGCCTGACGCGCGCATAACAATCGGTTTGGTCACCGTTGGCGGCACAACCGAACGCAAAATTCCGCGGGTGCACATCAATACATCGGCGTGTTCAAACAGGGGTTCGATGTTCAGGTCGATGCGTTCCAGACCTTTGGTCGGGCCTTGGAAATAGCCGTGATCAAAAGCCAGCATCACCGTGCGGCCTGATTTGGGGTTAAAAATGCGGGACATTTTGTTTTTGATGCCCCAGTCGTAATTGGCAAGGCCCTTCAGGAAAAAGCCCTGTTTGTCTTGGGGGGTGTTCAGGCCAAAGTCTTTGCCGTCTTTGATGTCGTCGATATCTGCCATTGTATTCAGTCCTATAAGGTTGGGGAATTAAGATTTTGCCATGTCTTTAAAGGCAAGTTCGGGGTTTTGAGCGCCAAGAACGGCACTGCCGCTTACAATCATATCGGGATTGCAGGCGCGAATTTCTGTGATGGTGTTTAACGTAACGCCGCCGTCAAAGGCAAGAACCGCATCAGGGGCAAGGCGGCGCAATTCAGTAATGCGCGCGCAGGCTTTGGTGATATCCGGCGGGTTGGAATTGCGTGGATCAAGCGACAGCACAAGGATCATATCAGGCTTCAAGCCCAGCAAATCGCCCACCTCGTCAAGCGGCGTATCGGGCATGAATGCAAGCCCTGCGATAACCGTGCGGTCTGCGTCACGTGCGGCGGCACGAATCTTGTTTATCGCCGCAGCGGGATCATTGGATTCGGCATGCACAACGATGATATCAGCACCGGCCTTTACATAGCTTTCCACATGATCGGCGGGGTTTTCTATCATCAAATGCACGTCGCGCAGGGCGCCGGTCTCCAGTGCCTTAACAAAGGCCGGCCCGCCAATCATCGCGGGCACAAACACCCCGTCCATGATATCAAAATGCAGGATATCACAGCCCCAGCCCGTAGCGGTTTGCGCGGCGGCGCGCAGGTTTCCGGCATCGGCGGCAAACATGCCAAGGCTAATGCCTTTGGCGCGGTTTTTTAAATCATTCATATTCATCCTAGAAAATCACCCCTTTGCGCAGAATAAAACAGCCAAACGGACGCATATCGCTGGTGGCGACCACGGCAAAGGCATGTTTGGCTTGCACATAAAAATCCTGCCGTTCAAGGCTGGTCACAACCGCGCCTTCGGGTTTTACCGTATCAATAATTCCAAAGGCTTGACGATGAACCTCGCCCATTTCATCGGGGGCGTTGTCTATTTCCATGCGCAAGGCACAGTAATCAGACAGGCCATCCAGCGGCATCACTGTAGTGATCAGCTCAATCGCGCGCGGGGCGCTAAAGGCTGGTAGAGAGATCACCTCACCCCAATTTGTATGGGCGGCGGTGGATGTGGTCGGAAAATTAGCGTCGGCCACCACAATTTCATCCCCATGCCCCATGCGCATCAGGCAATCCAGCAGGTCCGCCGGCATGTGTGGGTCTATTCCGATAAGCATGGTCTTCTCCTTGAAAAAGGCCGCAACCTGACGCCGCGACCTTTGTTAATGTATATCGCGAAAATTCTAGCGAGGAGGCAAAGGCATCCACGCAGGAACAGCCACATCAGCATGAGCAAACTGAGGCATATTTGCGCTTAGGTCATCCATGTTTTTGATGTCATTGTCGTTCAGGAATTTTTGCGTGATCAAGGTTGGCGGCACAACAACGTTATGGCCCGGATCTTCACCAGCCAACAGCATAGCAAGCGAGCGCACCGAAACTTCACCAACCACGGCAGGGTTGGTGGCAACGGTAGCAGCCCAAGCCGAACCAGGCTCGCGCATGGCGGAAATGTCGGCGGTGGACACGTCGGCGGAATAGATGTCGACCTGATCTGTCATACCGGCCTCGTCCACAGCGATTTTAACGCCTTTGGCGAATTCGTCATAGGGCGCAAACATCACTGTGATGCTTGGATTAGCTTGCAGCACGGAACGCGCCTGATTGGCAACCGAGTTTGCAATCGGGTTGTCCAGCGTGCCGAACATCGCCAGCTCTTTGATGCCGGGGTTGGCTTTTTTGATATCTTGCCAAGCCACATCGCGACGATCCAGCGGTGCGATACCGGCCACATAAACGTAACCCGCATTAAAGCTGTCGCCATTGTCTTTGATCGCCTGTTCCAGCGCCAGTTTACCCAGCAGGTAATCGGATTGTTCAACCTGTGGAATAGCAGCATTTTCAACGTCTACGTCAAAAGCCACAACCTTGATACCCGCATCAATGGCGCGCTGTGCAGCGGCTTGCATGGATTCGGTTAGACCGTGCTGAATGATAATTCCGTCCACGCCAAGGGCGATGGCCTGATCCACCATATCGGCCTGAAGCGCGGCATCTTGACGGCTGTCAAAAACCCGCAGATCAACGCCAATTGCGGCGGCTTGGGTTTCAACACCTGAAAGATAGGCTTGGAAAAAGTCACCTGTTGAAAGGTAACGCACCAATGCGATTTTTACGTCGCCGGCATTGTCGAACGGTGCTGGCATTTCGCCTGCAAATGTTGGTGTGGTAAATCCTGTCGCCAGCGCAGCAATGCCGCCCGCCATGCCCAGAACAATACGTCTTGATAGTTTCATTGTAGTTCTCCCTTGGTTTAGTGGTTGTAAGTTAATGGTTAGAGCCGCCGCGACGGCCCGTTAAGACAAAGGTAAAGACCAGCGCAATCACCAGCACAGCCCCTTTGACGAAATCTTGTGTATAATATGGCGCGTTCATCATCGTCAGGCCCTGAAGCAAAATGCCCACAAATAGCGCGCCTATGGCGGTGCCAAACGCATTGGGTTTGGCCACACCCAGCACGGCAAACCCGATCAATGCGGCGGCAACGGAATCAAGCAGCAGGTTATTGCCCGAGGCAATATCACCACGCCCCAGCCGCGCCGCCAGCAAAATGCCGCCAATCGACGCCAGCATACCCGACATCATATAAGCCACGATTTTGTAGCGGTTTACATTTGTGCCCGCCAAGGATGCAGCGCGTTGGTTCGATCCAATCGCATACATCAGACGGCCGTGGCGCGTCAGTTCAAGAAATACCCAGACAAGCACCGCCACAACAATCAAAATCACCACAGACACCGGAATAAGATTGTCGATGAAAAAATCGAAACGGTGACGCCCCAGCCATAGAAATTCGGGGGAAAAGGTGCCGTTTGCGGTTTCACCACCGGGCAATTTCATCCCTGTAGCGATCGAGCGCCCCTCGGTTGGAATACGTTGCAGCCCGATCAACAGGAACATCATCCCAAGGGTGGCCAGCAAATCCGGCACCTTCATTTTAACGATCAAAATGCCGTTCACCAGCCCGATCAGCGCCCCCATAACAAGGCAGGCAACCACCGCCGCAACCGCGCCCATTTCCAGCACCACCATCACATAAGCCGACAACATCAACGCCGAGGTGGCGGTTGATCCGATCGACAGGTCAAAGCCGTCCACCACCAACGTAAACGTCACACCAAGCGCTAGAATGCCGGTGATCGCCACGGATTGAAAGATAAACACGGCGCTATAGGGGCTTAAAAACCCCTCTGATGCGACCGAGAAAAACACCAGCAGCCCTGCCATAAGCAACAAAAACCCATATCGAATGGCCATGTCGGTGAATGTTTTCTTCGGCTTAACAGCCTGATTTGTAATTGGGGTGTCTTGCATAATTTTACCCGTTTGCCTGTTTTTGTGTGTCTGATTTCGTGCCCATTCCGGCCACCTCAGAGATGATTTTCTTTAGATTCAAATCCTGGTTCATATGTTCGCCAACGATATCCGCATCCGATAACACAATGATCCGGTCAGCAATTTCCATCACCTCGTCCATCTCGCTGGCCATCACAATCGTAGCGCGGCCTTTGGCGGTTTCACGGATTTTTTCACCAATATCGCGGCGCGCCTTGATGTCCACACCTTGAAACGGTTCATCCAGAATCAACAGCGTTGACGGCTCGCTTAACCAGCGGCCCACCATGATTTTTTGCTGATTGCCGCCGGAAAGCGTGCCGATATCATCATGTTCGGTTTGGCACACGATACTAAGATCATTGATTGTTTTGCGGGTTTTGGCATCTTCTGCGCGCTTGTTCAGGAATGAAAATGTTGAATAGCGGGCCAGAAACGGCGCGGTGATATTTTTGGTTAGATTGTGATCTTGCAGCACCCCGTTGGTGCCGCGATCCTTGGCGCACATAAACACGCCTGTATCAATCGCGTGGCGGGCGGATTTGGGCGCAAAGGGTGCGCCTTTTAATGTCATTGAGCCGGAAACCGGTTTTTCAAGCCCATACAAAATCGCCGCAAGTTTCGATTTCCCCGCCCCAACAAGGCCGGTGATCGCCACCACCTCGTCTTCGCCCACGGTAAATGAAATTTTCGGTGCGTTTTCGCGGATTTGCAGGTTTTCAACCTGTAGCACCGGTGCGCCCTGTTGTTTGATATCCAAATGTGCGTCAGCCATGCTTTGGCCCAGCATCGAATTCACTGCCGCGTTATAATCCAGCGGTTTTTCGGTGAATGTGCCAACAATTTCACCGTCGCGCATTGCCACGATCCGGTCGGCCATGCGTTGAATATCCGAGGTGCGGTGCGAAATATACAAGATCGCCACACCCTTGTCGCGCAACCGGTCCAGCAATTCAAACAGCCGATCCGCCTCGATTGACGACAAAGACGATGTTGGCTCATCCAGGATCAGTAATTCGGGTTCATGGGCCATAGCGCGGGCAATGGCCACCAGTTGTCGATCGGCCAGCGCCAGCTCCTGAACCGGAATGGTTACATCCACATTCAGACCAATTGATTGCGCCAGCTTTTCAGCGTCCGCATGGATTTTATTGCGTTTCAGAAAAAATCCACCGCTGGGTTTGGCCAATTCATCCAGCATCAAGTTGGACGCCACATCCAGATCGGGAATAACGCCATCATTAATATTCTGGTGAACCGTCACAATGCCCGACGCAATCGCATCCGACGGCGAGCTAGACTTGATCACCCGACCATGGAGCCTGATTTCACCCTGATCGGCGGCGTGCACACCGCAAATCACCTTAACCAGCGTCGATTTTCCCGCGCCGTTGGCGCCCATCAAAACGGTCACTTCACCTTTAAAAAGCTCAAGATCAATACCACGCAAAACGTGGTTCGTTCCAAAAGCCTTGGTCAGGCCGGAAATCTGAACAGCAACAGCAGACATAAATATCCCTCTCTTGCGGGCAGTGTTATGATTCTGAAATCAAATGTCAATGGGTATTGACAAATGACTATCACTATCCAATGCTACTCAAAAGGGGGCGTGTTGCCTTGGGCTTCTACTCGCTACGATTTTAGCAAGGTTAAACACGTTAGCACCAATTGATAACTGGGAGGGGCCGATGACCAGCCAAGATACAAACTACGAACCGCTTACCGTTGAAACGATTCCAGCGCGATTAAGCACAGTTTCAACCGTAACCGCGCATTTGGGCGACGATCCAAGCACATGGGACGCCAAAGAAGTGGGTGACGGCAATCTGAACCTTGTGTTTATCGTCACCAGCCCCAAATCTGCGGTCATTGTCAAACAGGCTCTGCCCTATGTGCGCTTGGTTGGTGACAGCTGGCCATTGCCCTTGAAACGCGCGTTTTTTGAATACCATGCCCTGATCCGGCAAGCCGAACGCGCACCCGGATTGGTGCCGGAAATCTATCATTTTGACGAGGAACAAGCCATTATCGTGATGGAATTCCTGACCCCGCATATCATTTTGCGCCACTCCCTGATGGCGGGCACCAAACATGACGGTTTGGCCGATGTGATGGGGAAATACTGTGCGCAGACCATGTTCCGCGGCTCTGACTTGTCGATGGACACGGCAAAACGCAAGGCCGATCTGGCGCTGTTTGCCGAAAATGTCGAACTATGTGACATCACCGAAAACCTAGTGTTTTCTGACCCTTATTTCAATGCCGAGCTAAACCACCACACGCCGGGCCTTGATGATATTGTCACCCGTATGCGCGCCGATATTGATCTGAAAATCGCAGCGCAGGATATGAAGGCCAAATTTGCCAATAACGCCGAAACCATGTTGCACGGCGATCTGCACACCGGCAGCATCATGGTGACAGATACCGACACCATGGTGATCGACCCCGAATTTGCGACTTACGGCCCGATGGGATTTGATGTGGGTATGTTGTTGGCCAATTTCTTTATGGCCTATTATGCCCAACCCGGACACGCCGAAAAAGAGGGCGCGCGGGACGAGTATCAGGAATGGATTTTAAGCGTCATTTCCGATATCTGGAGCGGATTTTGTGCAGAATTTTCAAACCTTTGGCGCACGGAACGCACCGGCATTCTGTATGAAAAAACTTTGTTCGAGGATCAGGGCGATCATCTGGCCTCGGAACAGGCTTTGGCGGGGCGTCTGAACCACATTTTCAAGGACACATTGGGATTTGCCGGCGTTGAAATGATCCGCCGCACCCTGAGCCTTGCGCATATTGCCGAAAATGACACCATCGAAGACGAAGCCCTGCGCGCGGATTGCGAAGGGCGCGGATTGCGCCTTGGACGGGCCATTCTGGTGAAACGCAACGATTTTGCAGATATGAACAGCGTGATTGATATGGCGCGCGCCATTGGACAAAAAGGATAGACCATGAAAGTAGGCGATAAACATTACAGATCCATCTGGTTTGATCAGGCCAGCGGCGAAGTGCAGATCATTGATCAACGCTGGTTGCCCCATGAATTTCGGGTGGTTGATCTAAAAACCCGCGAAGATTTCGAAGTCGCGATCCGCGATATGTGGGTGCGTGGTGCACCCCTGATCGGGGCCACAGCGGCTTACGGGTTTGCGGTGCAAATGGCACTTGATCCTTGTGATTTGTCGATCGAGGAAACATGGCACATCCTGCATGAAACCCGCCCCACGGCGATCAATCTAAAATGGGCGCTGGATGAAATGCGCGGGCTGCTGGAACCGTTGCCTATTGATCAACGGGCCGATGCGGCGATGAAACGCGCCCATGAAATTGCCGATGAAGATGTGGAATGTAACCGGATGATCGGGGTTCATGGCCTTGAAATCATTAAAGAAATCGCTGCCAAGAAAAAACCGGGCGAGGTGATTAACATCCTGACCCATTGTAACGCCGGCTGGCTGGCCACGGTGGATTGGGGCACGGCCACATCCCCCATGTATCACGCCGATCAGGCCGGCATTCCGATTCATGTGTGGGTCGATGAAACCCGCCCGCGCAATCAGGGCGCGCTTTTGACATCGTGGGAAATGAACAGCCACGACATCCCGCATCACCTGATTGTTGATAACGCAGGCGGGCATTTGATGCAGCATGGCCAAGTTGATCTGGTGATTGTCGGCACCGACCGCACCACGGCGCACGGGGATGTGTGCAACAAAATCGGCACCTATCTAAAAGCGCTGGCCGCCCATGATAACGGGGTGCCGTTTTATGTGGCGCTACCGTCGCCAACCATCGACTGGACGGTGAAAGACGGGGTCAAGGAAATCCCGATTGAAGAGCGCACCGACACCGAAGTGACCCACGTGCAGGGCAAACTGGCCGATGGCACCGTAACCGAAGTGCAAATCAGCCCCGATGGCACCCCCGGAGGCAATCCGGCCTTTGACGTGACCCCGCGCCGTTTGATCACCGGTTTGATTACTGAACGTGGCGTTTGCGAGGCCTCACCACAGGGGCTGGCCAAACTGTTCCCCGAACGGGCCGGCTAACGCGTTGTAAAACAATACTAATTTCGGGTTTCTCCCTCGAATATAAAAAGGAATAGTGACTGATTATCAAAAGGTTGCTATTCTTTTTTATGTTTGATTATAGCCTGTTTCACGGGGCAATATTTCTAACCGCTGCGATATTGTTGCATGTGCCCTCCGGCGCGATTTTTATTGCGCATGGCGTGGGATTGACAACGAAACGGCCCTAGGTGTTTAGGCCTGTGCCAACTGCCCGATCAATGAATCGAACAGGGCTTGCCCATCTTCGCCACCATGCCCCGTATCTGACGCCCGTTCCGGATGCGGCATCATCCCCAAAACACGGCCATTATCGCTAAGAATCCCTGCGATATCAGCAACAGAACCGTTAGGATTATCGGTATAGGTAAAGGCCACGCGCCCATCCCCTTGTAGGCGCGCCACAGTGTCGGCATCCGCCGTATAATTGCCGTCGTGATGGGCAATCGGGATCATAATTTCTTGATCCTGATTATACCCCGACGTGAACGCTGTATCGGCATTCTCCACCTTTAGACCAACGGTTTTACAAATGTATTTCAAATTAGTGTTGCGCAACAGCGCCCCCGGCAACAGGCCGGTTTCCGTTAGAATTTGAAACCCGTTACATACCCCGAACACATAGCCACCCTTGCCCGCATGATCGACAATCGAGCGGCAAATCGGAGATTGCGCCGCAATCGCGCCACAACGCAGATAATCGCCAAAGGAAAAGCCACCCGGCACCCCGATCATATCCAGACCATCTGGCAGGCTGGTATCTTTGTGCCAGATTTTTGTTACCTCGGCCCCTGCCCGCTCGAACCCGACAATCAGATCACGATCACAGTTTGACCCCGGAAAAACAACAACACCGACCTTCATCACAAAATCTCGACTGTGTAGGATTCGATCACCGTGTTGGCCAACAGCTTTTCGCACATTTCGATAACGTTTTTTTCAGCTGCAGCTTTGTCGGTTTCGGCCAGTTCCAGATCAATTACCTTGCCTTGGCGGACATTTTCAATCCCGTCAAAGCCCAGATTGCCCAAAGCATGTTGAATTGCCTTGCCCTGAGGATCAAGAACACCGGTTTTTAACATCACATGAACACGGGCTTTCATTTGGATCGTCCTTTAATTAACAAGGGTTGGTTTTGATGGCATAGGTTTGGATGACGGTAAAATCCCCAATCGGCGCGCCACTTCGGTATAGGCATCGGCCAGATCGCCAAGATCACGGCGAAACACATCTTTGTCCAGCTTTTCGCCGGTTTCCACATCCCACAAACGGCAGGAATCAGGGCTGATTTCATCCGCCAACATCAAACGTTGATAATCGCCATCCCAATGACGGCCAAATTCGATTTTGAAATCCACCAGTTTAATGCCAACGCCCATCATCACACCGGATAGGAAATCGTTCACCCGCAGCGCCAGCGCGATAATGTCGTCCAGCTCCTGTTGGGTGGCCCAATTAAAGGCGATGATATATTCTTCGGGCACCAAAGGATCCCCGAGCGCGTCATCCTTATAGCTGAATTCAACAATAGGACGGGGCAATAGAGTGCCTTCTTCGATGCCGATTCTTTTGGAAATTGATCCGGCCGCAATGTTGCGCACGATCACTTCGAGCGGAATAATTTCAACCTTGCGGATCAACTGTTCGCGCATGTTCAGGCGTTTGATAAAATGGGTCGGGATGCCGATTTGCCCAAGGCCTTGCATGAAAAACTCGCTTAACCGATTGTTCAGAGCGCCTTTTCCGTCGATCACTGCCTTTTTCTCGGCGTTAAACGCGGTTGCATCATCTTTAAAATACTGAATCAAAGTGCCAGGTTCCGGCCCTTCATACAGGATTTTAGCCTTACCTTCGTATAATTTTTTGCCACGCGCCATTTGGGCCCCCGCTTGCAATGCCGCTGGGTCAATCGCGGCGATTATGCGCCCTATACGCGATGCAATAGAATGTCGCAAGACAGCAGTTTCATTACGATGGCCCTTGAAACATTATAAATTGAAGGGCATATCAATATTAACCAACACCCAGTCACCTGCGAGGACAAAATGAATACATTTAAAGACCGCGAAACCGCCTTTGAAGCCAAGTTCGCCCATGATGCTGAAATGCAATTCAAAGCCCATGCGCGCAGCCACAAATTACTGGGGCTTTGGGCCGCTGAAATTCTGGGAAAATCCGGTGATGATGCCGCAGATTACGCAAAATCGGTGATTATTTCAGATATGGAAGAAGCAGGCCAGGAAGATGTATTTCGCAAAGTTTCCGCAGATCTTGGCGATAAGGTTGATGAAAAAACATTGCGCACCAAAATGGCCGAATGCCTTGCCCAAGCCAAAGAACAGCTTCTGAAAGACGCCTGATTTATCTGTCGTTTAAAAGATGTTTCTAACTTAAATCAAGATGCACATGTTTTGTGCATCTTTTTTTGTGCAAACACTGATGCAGTTAAGAGAGACGCAATCCCTGGCTGATACACCCTGATTTCCAAAGTGTTTAGGGGGGTCACATGGCAGCAATCAGTTTTCGGTCTGTTTCATCAATTTATTCCAGCCTTGGATGGCGTAAATCTTTGCTGCAATTTTTGCCGGTATTGGCGACGTTTTTCATTGTTGCTGCATTCATTAACCATATTGATGAGATCGAGTTAAACAATTTCGGCACGATTTTTGGCCAAACATCCGCCCTGCAATGGATTGGCGCAATCATCTTTACGGGGGTTAGTTTTTATGCCGTTGGGCAATATGACGGGGTGATTCACCGCAGTTTGAACACCGGTGTTGATCCTGAAACCGCATGGAAAAGCGGCATAACCGCGATTGCGCTGTCTCAATTTGTTGGTCTTAGCCTGATTTCCGGCGGTTTAGTCCGCATGAAGCTTATTCCGGGCTTAACGCTTGTGTCTGCATTGCGCCTTACAACGGTGGTTGCGGTATCGTTTATGTCAGGTTGGGCGGTTTTATGTTCTGTTGCCTTTTTAAGTGTGCCAAATGCGCTGCCCATATCCTGGGTTTTGGCCGTATTGCCGATGATCGGGTTGGTCGGAGTATGCGCGGCCTCTTTATGGCAACCTAATTTTTCGCTCTTCGGGAAACAGATCAATTGGCCGCCGTTGCGATTGATCTGGAAAATCCTGGTCTTATGTGCCGCCGATACACTGGCAGCAGGCCTTGCATTTTATATGTTGCTCCCTGTTGATTTGGAAATTGGATTTCCGGCCCTTTATCTGGCCTATTTGCTATCCCTCGGGGGGGCGATCATAATGGGCATCCCCGGCGGTATTGGCGTTTTTGAGCTTACGATTTTCGCCGTATTCCCCGATCAATCCGGTGTTGATTTATTGGCGGCGTTGCTGGCCTTTCGGCTGATCTATTATGTGTTACCGGCGTTTATCGGGCTTGGTTATGTACTACGGGCCAAACCCGGGCTTAGGAAAATTTCCACGCCGTCTGTTTCCCCCATTTTAAACGCGCCATTGCTAGATCCGGTTCAACAACATCTGGCTCAATCGGCGCCGATTGCTGAGTTCAATCTCGTGCGTCAAGGCGGGAAAATATTGATCGAAGATCCAAACCTGCACATCGCGATTATGGCAAAACATGCCGGTCAAACCCTGATTGCACTGCGTGATCCAGCCGGCGATGACCGCGCCAAATTTACAGCTGAACCTTTTGTTTTATATAGTTTTTCAAAGAACCTTAACCTTAGTTTTTACAAATGTTCCGCCAAAACAGCCGTCCGATTGCGCGCTTCGGGGCATAAAATACTTCCGATCACCCAAGACGCATGGATCTGCCCCGCAGCCTTTACCACAAACACCAGCACACGCCGCCAGCTAAGGCGAAAATTGCGCAAAGCAAAATCCGCCGGATTGGTAATTTTTGCCGCATCTGGATCTTTGCCTTTGGTGCAAATGCGCCGTGTATCGCAGGAATGGGTGCAGCGAAACGGCGATGAACGCGGATTTTCCATGGGCAGGTTTTGCCCGAACTACGTTCTGACCCAACGTGTCTATTTGGGATTTGCCGATGGGCGGCTGGTTGGTTTTATCACACTTAATACCTGCGCAAATGAATGGGCGCTTGATCTGATGAGAAGCGGCTATGATGCGCCCGACGGTATCATGCATGCCTTGGTTACTGCGGCGATCAAAGATGCAAAACATCACCGCATTGAGCGATTTTCGCTTGCATCTGCGCCTTTTGAAGCGGGCCGCCTGCCCCGCGCGCTGGATCGGTTTCCCTTGAAACAGATTTACACCTTCGCGCACCAATCAAAAGCAAGTGGCGGGCTTCGCCAGTTTAAATCCACCTTTGCACCAAACTGGCAAACCCAATACCTAACGGCATCCAGCTATTGGGCCATGGGATTGGCTGCATTTGACATCTACCGCGAAATTCACCGCAAACCTTGAATTAGCCGCAGAAATTCGCCTCTCCAAACCTCTTTCATTATCATTATGACGATTTTGGGTTTGCACCCCCTCCCATCCCGTGGCATGCCACAGATCAACAGGGCCGCCCATGGCCCATTTTGTGTTGCAGAAAGAAAAGATTATGACAAACGCACTTTCAAAAATGCTTGCTGAACGGGATTGGATCCTGGCCGATGGGGCCACGGGAACCAATCTATTTAACATGGGGCTTAGCTCCGGTGATGCGCCCGAGATGTGGAATGTTGAAAAACCGGAAAATATCCTCAAGCTGTATCAAAGTGCTGTCGATGCCGGAAGTGATCTGTTCTTAACCAATAGTTTTGGCGGAAACGCCGCACGTTTGAAATTACACGGCGCTGAAAAACGCGCCCGCGAACTATCCCGCGTTGCCGCTGAATTGGGCCGCGAAGTGGCTGATGCCGCGCCGCGCGATATTGTTGTGGCCGGATCCGTCGGGCCGACAGGCGAAATCATGGCGCCCATGGGCAATCTAACCCATGAATTAGCCGTTGAAATTTTCCACGAACAAGCCGAAGGCCTGAAAGAAGGCGGCGCGGATGTTTTGTGGGTGGAAACCATTTCCGCCCCCGAAGAATACATCGCCGCAGCCGAGGCCTTTGCGCTGGCCGATATGCCATGGTGCGGCACCATGAGCTTTGACACCGCAGGGCGCACCATGATGGGTATTACCTCGGCGCAAATGGTTGATATGGTTGAGAAAATAAAAAACCCTCCAATTGGGTTCGGGGCAAATTGCGGGGTTGGCGCGTCTGATCTGCTGCGCACAATTCTAGGCTTTGTTGCCCAAGGCACCGAGCGCCCGATCATTGCCAAAGGCAACGCCGGTATTCCGAAATATGTGCATGGGCATATTCACTATGATGGCACACCGGAATTGATGGGTGAATATGCCTGTCTGGCACGCGATTGTGGTGCAACGATCATTGGTGGATGTTGTGGCACGATGCCCGAACATCTGGTGGCCATGCGCGCCGCATTGGAAACCCACGAAAAAGGTGATCGTCCTTCCCTTGAAAAAATCGCCGAAACGCTGGGTGGTTTTTCGTCGGCTTCTGATGGCACAGATGGAAACGCCCCCGCACAGCGCAAAACCCGCCGTCGGACGCGCGGATAAAGAAACCGGGTCGGTTGCAACATATTCTGTGTCGCAACCAGCCATTTTGACGCAGTTAAATGCGCCATTATACACAATAACAGCCACGCCAATTCGGGCGTAAATCAGGAGCCTTGATATGTCAGACGAAGATGAAATCATTCTGGATGAACTGAACGACGAAGAATTGACGCTTCAGATGCATGACGATCTTTATGACGGCATGAAAGATGAAATCGAAGAAGGTGTGCATATCCTGCTGAAACGCGGCTGGGAACCCTACCGCGTTCTGACAGAAGCCCTTGTGGCCGGGATGACCATCGTTGGCCATGATTTCCGCGATGGTATCTTGTTTGTTCCCGAAGTTTTACTTGCGGCAAATGCGATGAAAGGCGGTATGTTCATCTTGAAGCCGCTGCTGGTTGCATCGGGTGCGCCGCGTATGGGCAAAATGGTGATTGGCACCGTCAAGGGCGACATCCACGACATTGGCAAAAATCTGGTTGGTATGATGATGGAAGGTGCGGGTTTCGAAGTTGTTGATCTTGGCATCAATAATTCTGTTGACGAATATCTGGATGCACTGAAAAAAGAAGACGCCGATATTCTGGGCATGTCGGCCCTGTTAACCACCACAATGCCTTATATGAAGGTTGTGATCGACACGATGGCCGAAAAAGGCATCCGTGATGATTTTATCATTCTGGTCGGCGGCGCGCCATTGAACGAAGAATTTGGCAAAGCCATCGGGGCCGATGCTTATTGCCGTGACGCGGCTGTGGCTGTTGAAACCGCCAAGGATTTCATGTTGCGCAAGCATAATCAGCTTGCTGCCGGGTAATGCCCCTTAATAACAAAGATCTAACAGAAAATGGGCTCGCCCCCACTGGAAACAGCGGGCGGGTTCTTTTATTGGCGTGTGGGGCTTTGGCCCATGAAATATTGACGTTGATCAAAATAAATGGCTGGTCACATATGGATCTAACCTGCCTGCCCGCCAATTATCACCTTTACCCCGATAAAATCCCCCCCGCAATCGAGGCGGCCGTGATCAAACATCGTGCTGATTACGATGATATTTTTGTCGTATATGCAGATTGCGGCACTGGCGGCAAATTGTTGGATATGTGCAAGAAACTAGGGGTAAACATGGTAAAAGGCCCCCATTGTTATTCGTTTTTTGAAGGAAATGAAAAGTTTGCCAAGATCGCCGAAGACGAATGTACCGCGTTTTATCTAACCGATTTTCTGGTGCGCCAGTTTGATGCCTTTGTCTGGAAGCCGATGGGATTGGATCGCCATCCCGAACTCCTGGATATGTATTTTGGCAATTACACCAAACTGGTTTATCAAGCCCAAACAAATGACGCCAAACTTAGTGAAAAAGCCGAACAATGCGCAGCGCGCCTTGGATTGGCTTATGAGCGCCGTTTTACAGGATATGGTGATCTTGAAGCCGTCCTGGCCCCCCTTTAACGAAA
>CAMZKY010000029.1 GCA_947311455.1 uncultured Marinosulfonomonas sp.
ACTCAATGGAGAGGCGCAACACATCACTGGCGAGCCGGACACGCGTTCGCTTTTGGATTGGTTGCGCGATACGAAACATCTGACCGGAACAAAAGAAGGCTGTAATGAAGGCGATTGCGGGGCTTGCACCGTAATGGTGACCGATGAAAACGGTGCGCGCGCCCTAAACGCCTGCATCCTGTTTTTACCGCAACTGCATGGCAAAGCCGTGCGCACCGTCGAAGGCATGGCCGGCCCCGATGGCACCCCCCATCCGGTGCAATCGGCGATGGTGGAACATCACGGATCACAATGCGGGTTTTGCACGCCGGGGATTGTTAATTCTATGGCGGCGGCACAGATCAATGGTGATACCGATGCCGACACCTATCTGGCCGGAAATCTGTGCCGCTGCACCGGATACGCCCCGATTGCGCGCGCCGCCAAGGCGGTGCAAAATCAGGCGGTGCCCGACTGGATGGCCGAAGATTTGTCCAAACTTGACGGGGTGGCGGGGTTAACCCCGCCCTACATGCCAACTGAAACCGATGCGTTTGCAGCATGGTATGCGGAAAACCCTGATGCCACATTGATCGGCGGGGCGACGGATGTAGGCCTGTGGGTGACAAAACGGTTAATGGATTTGCCAAAGGTAGCGTTTTTGAACGGTATCAAAGGCCTGCAAAAAATCGACATCACCGACAAAGAAATCATTATCGGCGCAGGCGTCACCATGACGGATTTCGGCGCGGTGATTGCCAAATTCCACCCCTCATTCGCCGAAATGATCCGCCGTTTTGCCTCGACACAAGTACGCAACGCAGCCACCATTGGCGGCAATATCGCCAACGGCTCGCCGATTGGTGACGGGCCACCGGCCCTGATCGCCCTGAACGCCCGCCTGACCTTGCGGCGCGGCAACACACGGCGCAAGGTCGCGCTTGAGGATTTCTTTATCGACTACGGCAAGCAAGACCTTGGGGAAGGCGAGTTTGTCGAACGCATCACCATCCCGCGCCAATCAGACACCTTCAAGGCTTACAAACTGTCCAAACGCTTTGACCAGGATATTTCCGCCGTTTGTGGCTGTTTTGCGATTACGGTTGAAAACGGCACGGTCAGCGACGCGCGCATTGCCTTTGGCGGCATGGCCGGCACGCCGCACCGCGCCACACATGTTGAAACCGCCCTGATTGGCCAAGAGTGGACACCCGACACCATCGCCAAGGCCGCCGCCAAATTCGGCCATGATTACACCCCGATGAGCGACATGCGCGCGTCAGCAGATTACCGGTTGCAAACCGCGCAAAATATGCTGGTGCGCTATTATTACGAAGGCCAAGGAATCGCCACCAATGTGCTGGAGGTAACGCCATGAATACGCAGGCAAACAAACAGGTTGGCAAACCCCTGCCCCATGATTCTGCCCCCCTGCATGTGGCCGGATCGGCACGCTATATTGATGACATCCCCACCCCTGCCAACGTCTTGCATCTGGCTTTTGGCCTGTCGGATATTGCCCATGGCGATATCAAATCCCTTGATCTGTCAGCGGTCAAATCCGCCGATGGCGTGGTGCAGGTATTGACCGCCGATGATCTGCCCCATGAAAACGATGTGTCCCCCGCCGCCCATGATGAACCGATGCTGGCCACGGGCATCGTGCATTATATCGGCCAGCCAATTTTCCTTGTGGTGGCCAACAGCCACATGGCCGCGCGCAAAGCCGCGCGTTTGGCGAACATTGAATACACCGAAAAGACCCCGATTTTCACCATAGAGGACGCGCTGGCTGCCGGCAGTAAATACGACGATCCGGTGGTCTGGCAAAAAGGCGAAGCCGCCTATGCGCTGAAGCAAGCCAAGCACACCTTGACCGGGCGTATTGACATAGGCGGTCAAGAGCATTTCTATCTGGAAGGCCAAGCCGCCTTGGTGTTTCCACAGGAAAACGGCGATATGCTGGTGCATTCCAGCACCCAGCACCCGACCGAAATTCAACACAAAGTCGCCCACGCGATAGGCAAACCGATGCATGCGGTGTGGGTTGAAACGCGGCGCATGGGTGGTGGGTTTGGTGGCAAGGAAAGCCAAGGCAACGCGCTGGCCGTGGCTTGCGCCGTGGTGGCCAGCCAAACCGGACAGCCCTGCAAAATGCGTTATGACCGTGATGACGATATGACAATCACCGGCAAACGCCATGATTTTCGCATTGACTATACAGTTGGTTGTGATGATGACGGGTTGATCAATGGCCTTGAATTCACCCATTACACCCGCTGTGGCTGGGCGCTTGACCTTAGCCATCCGGTGGCGGATCGCGCCATGCTGCATTCAGATAACGCCTATAATCTGGATGATGTGAAAATCACCAGCCACCGCCTGCGCACCAACACCCAATCCGCCACGGCCTATCGCGGGTTTGGCGGGCCACAAGGCATGCTGGGGATTGAGCGGGTGATGGATCATATCGCCTCTGACCTTGGCCTTGATCCGCTATTGGTGCGCCAAAAGAACTTTTATGCGCTCCGCGCGGGAGGTATTTTAGACAAGAAGAAGGGGCCCCAAACCACGCCCTATGGACAAGAGATTGAAGATTTTATCCTGAACGAACTGGTGGATGAACTGGTTGAACGTTCGGACTATATCGCGCGGCGTGCTGCTGTTGATAAATGGAACGCGGATAATCCGGTTTTGAAAAAGGGTATTGCGCTGAGTGTTAGCAAATTCGGTATTAGTTTTACGCTAACGTTCTTGAATCAAGCGGGCGCGCTGGTGCATGTGTATCAAGACGGATCAATCCATCTAAATCATGGCGGCACCGAGATGGGCCAAGGCCTGTTTCAAAAGGTGGCGCAGGTAGCGGCAACGGTGTTTGGTGTGGGAACCGATCTGGTGAAAATCACCGCAACCGACACCGCCAAGGTGCCCAACACTTCGGCCACAGCCGCCTCGAGCGGGTCTGATCTGAACGGTATGGCGGTGAAAAACGCCTGCGAAAAGATCAAGGCGCGGATCACCGCGTTTCTGGCGGATCAGGTGGGTGTGGATGCCACAGCTGTGGTGTTTGAAAATGGTATGGTCATGGCGGGGCGGCGGCAATTCAGTTTTGCCAAAGTGGCGCAACTGGCCTATGAAAGCCGGATCAGCCTGTCGGCCACCGGATTTTACAAAACCCCGAAAATCAGCTGGGACAGGATCAAAGGCAAGGGCCGCCCATTCCTGTATTTCGCTTATGGCGCATCGGTGTCCGAGGTGGTGATCGACACGTTAACCGGCGAAAACCGTATCTTGCGCACGGATATCCTGCATGACGCGGGCGCCTCCCTGAACCCCGATCTGGATATCGGTCAGGTTGAGGGCGCCTATGTGCAAGGCGCGGGCTGGCTTACCATGGAGGAACTGGTTTGGGATGATGCGGGCCGCTTGCGCACTCACGCTCCGAGCACCTATAAAATCCCCGCCTGTTCGGATCGCCCCGATATTTTCAACGTGCATTTGTGGGATGGGCGCAATACCGAAGACACGATTTACCGCTCCAAAGCGGTGGG
>CAMZKY010000030.1 GCA_947311455.1 uncultured Marinosulfonomonas sp.
CGTAACACAAAATCACATCCCCGTTCCCCCAATCCTGTCATTTCCAAGGGGTTTTCCGACAAAAGTTTGGTAACGGATTGCAGGCTCCAGAAAAAATCATAGGCCGCTTGCAGGGTGTTGGCCTGCGATTTAGTCAACCAGCTTGCGGTCTGCCCCGCCTTGATATGATCTGATACTGCGGTTTTGGGGCAGGCCGACAAAAGCGCAGCGGTTTGGGCCAGCAATTCGATATCCTGCATCCGCCCCTGCCCCAGTTTGGCCTCCCACATATGGGGGGCGGGTTTGGCCTCAAGCAATCGGGCGCGCATTTCAATCACATCCCGGATGATTTTTTCGCCTTTGCATTTGTCGGCCAGCACCGCACGGCGGATTTTTTCAACGCGGCTTTGCAAATCCTTTGGCCCCGCAATCAGACGCGCACGGGTTAAGGCCAAGTGTTCCCATGTCCAGGCCTCGTCCATTTGATAGCTTTCAAATGCCTGAACCGAAGTGGCCACTGGCCCTTGCCGCCCCGAAGGACGCAAGCGCATGTCAACTTCATATAAACGCCCCTCGGCCATCGGCGCGCTTAGGGCGGTAACCATAGCTTGGGTGAGGCGCGCGTAATATAAACGTGTCGACAGCGGGCGTTTGCCGTCGGAACTATCCACACCATCCGCATCATAAATCACAATCAAATCCAGATCAGAGCGCGCATTCAAACGCCCTGCCCCAAGCGACCCCATAGCAAGGATCACAGCGCCGTTTCCCGGCGGCACCCCGTGTTTTTCGCGAAACATATCCACCACCAACGGCCAAATTCCCGCCACGATGGTTTGCGCCAATTCCGCGTATTGCCGCCCCGCGATTTGCGCATCCACAAGCCCGCGCAGATGGTGCACACCGATGCGGAAATGCCATTCTTTCATCCAGCGCCGCGCGCTATCAAGGCGGGTTTCGTAATCTTGCGCACGCGCTAAAACCGCATCAAGATCAGATTTCAAACTGTTTAGATCAGGCCAATCGCTAAAAAACGCCCCCCCAAGAACCGCGTCTAAAACTTGTGAATTACGCGCCAGATACTGTGCCAAATCAGAGGAGGTTCCGCAAATATCAACAATAAGATCAATAAGTTGCGGGTTGGCCTCGAATAATGAAAACAGCTGCACGCCGGCCGGAAGCCCCGATAAAAACTTGTCGAATTGCAACAGGGATTCGATCGGATTGGCGGTTTTGTTGATCCGTTCCAGAATGGCCGGGCGCAGACGTTCAAAGATAGCCACCGCGCGCGATGATCGAAGGGCTGGATAGGCCTGCCAACGCGCGATGATATCATCGCCGCCATCGGGTAAATCGGTTTCTGGTTGCTCGTCTTCGGGGGCAAAAAAGCCTTCGGTCAGTTCATGCACCTGCGCAAGGGCTGCGTGCAACGATTTGCGCAAATTCGGGGTCTCTCCCTCCCCGATAAACCGCGCCAAACGATCAAATTCATCCGCCGTTTTGGGCAGATCATGGGTTTGGGCGTCATTGATCATTTGCAAGCGATGTTCAACTTCGCGATGCTCACGATAGCGGGTGATCAGAATGTCGGCAATCTCGGGTTCCACCCAGCCTTTGGCGGCCAAAGCCCGCAAAGCAACCACTGTTTTGCTGGAGCGCAAAGACGGATCACGCCCCCCCGCAATGATCTGGCGGGTCTGGGTGAAAAATTCGATCTCGCGAATACCGCCGCGCCCCAGTTTCATGTTGTGCCCTTCCAGACAAATCGGCCCACCCAGCCCTTTGTGTTCACGGATGCGCAGGCGCATATCGTGGGCATCCTGAATCGCGGCAAAATCCAGATGTTTGCGCCAAATGAACGGTTCCAACCGTTTCAAATAAGCATTTCCGGCGTTAAAATCCCCGGCGCAAACCCGCGCTTTGATATGGGCCGCGCGCTCCCATGTGCGGCCAAGGCTTTCGTAGTATTGCTCTGCCGCACGCATCGCCACACAAACGGGGGTAACGGATGGATCGGGGCGCAAGCGCAGATCGGTGCGAAAAACATAGCCGTCGCCGGTGATATCAGACAGTAGCGCACACATACGCCGCGTCACACGGATGAAACTGGCGCGGGCGTCCTGATAATCGTCCGGCGAAAACTGGCTGTCATCAAACAGGCAGATCAGATCAATATCCGAAGAATAATTCAGCTCTCCGGCGCCACCCTTGCCCATCGCCAACACCACCATACCACAGGCGTTTTCAATATCAGCGCTGGATTTCCCCGGCATTTTGCCACGCCTGATTTCAGCGCTGAGCAAGGCTTTGATCGACACATCCACCGCGACATCGGCGAAATCTGACAGGGTTTGGGTGACTTTTTCCAAGGGCCAGACCCCGCCCAAATCGGCCAGCGCCGTTATCCCCGCGATGCGGGCTTTGGCAATGCGCAATGTTTTGTTCAACTGGTCCAGTGGCGTTTGGCGAATGTCGGCAAACAAATCCGCAATCTTTTTGTCAGGATCGTCAAACGCGGTTCCAAGCCAGTTTGCCTCGCGGCGCATTATAGATGCCAGATAGGGGCTGCATCCGGCTGTGCCTTTGACCAGATCGGCCAGCGGCGCGGGGAGATCGTCAAAACCACGCACAATCTCGTTGCCGCGATCAGGGTGGTAGGGAATGGGAGAACGGGTGATTTGATCTGAAAACTGCATAGCCTTTGATGCGCTCCTGTGATTGTCCGGTCAATAGAGCGGCGCATTTTCCGCCCCGCTTTGACCGAATAAAATCAGACATCCTTAACAACAAACCGAAACGATCCAGTTTAGAATCCCGACTAACACACTGTAATTATTATACTTATCCTATTTATGTAAATATCTTTTACATTTAGGCTTGCAATCCTGCATCCGAACCCCAATCTTGGTAATGTGAAAGGTATTCACATTTAAACGCAACCTATTTACGGAGATATAAATGAGCACCGTCGCAACATGGCCCAGCCAAGCAGAAAACTTCTTGGACGAACGAGGCAAACCGGCATGGATCATCGCCATGGTTATCGGGTTTATCCTTTTCTGGCCGGTTGGTCTGGCCATCCTATTATATATGACTTGGAGCAAACGTATGTTTAACGGAAACGGCCACAGCCGCTGCCATTCAAAACACTACAAACATCCAAGCACCTACAACTCTTCCGGCAACGCCGCTTTTGACGCCTACAAAGAAGACACCCTGCGCCGTCTGGAAGAAGAGCAAGGCAATTTCGAAGCATTTCTTGAACGCCTGCGCGAAGCCAAAGACAAATCGGAATTTGACCAGTTCATGGATGATCGAGCAACCAAAAATAAAGACCTAAGCGAACCGATCGACGTATAGGATGGAATCGCTCCCAAAGTGGCCCGAAACCGGGCCGCTTTAACCATGCCCAGCAAAAGGGGTTGGCGGCAGGCAAAACGGTTGCTATCCTTCATTTAAATCAAACACAACAAACAACCGGATTTTATGCGCCACAGTCTTCCCATTGCCCCGCAGTTTTACGTGACTGCACAGCAGCCTTGCCCCTATCTGGACGGGCGGGAAGAACGCAAATTATTCACCGCACTGAATGGCGAAGACGCCGAAGATTTGAACAACACCCTTTCCAAACAAGGGTTCCGGCGATCCCAAAATGTGTTGTATCGCCCCTCTTGCCCGAATTGCACCGCCTGTTATTCCGCGCGCATTCGGGTTGCCGATTTCATCCCGTCAAAATCCCAAAAACGGTGTTTAAGGAAAAATAGCTTTCTAACCCGTTCCGCAACATCCCCATGGGCCTCGGAAGAGCAGTACGATCTATTTCGCACCTATTTGGCCAGCCGTCACGCGGATGGGGGCATGGCCGATATGGATATCTTTGAATTTGCCGCGATGGTCGAGGAAACGCCGATCAAAAGCCGGATCGTTGAATATACCCGGATGAACACATATGAAAAACCCGAGTTGGCCGCTGTTTGCCTGACCGATGTGTTCGATGACGGGCTAAGCATGGTCTATTCATTTTTTGATCCTGATCTGATGAAAAACAGCCTTGGAACCTATATCATCCTCGATCATATCGCCATCGCACGCGATGCCGGATTGCCCTATGTGTATTTAGGCTATTGGGTGCCCACCAGCCCGAAAATGGCCTATAAAGCAAAATTCAGCGCACTTGAGATTTACCAAGACGGGGATTGGCGTACACTCGATAATCCCGACAATTTTGATCCGCAAAAAGATTCGATGCCGAGTGATCCAATTGCCGAACAAGTTGCGAAAATCAGCCTTCCAAACACCCCGATCCACCGAAGATCATTTGATTTATGACATTGGTTGCGCACCAAAATCCAGAACCTCGTCCATCACCAATCCGATAAACCCATTGCGGATTTTAACATCAGCTTTGCGAAATTTCTGTTGGATGACATCATCATGTGGCCCTGACATAAGGTCGTCATGGCTGCTTTTGAACGCATTTATTCAACGTCGAAAGCCCGCCCCCAAATCTGGTGCAACTAGCGGCCTTGTCAGACCACTGTTATTGCAATGCAAACCGCATCACGCCGAAACGCTTCTGTGTATCTGGTTGCCATGCCTGATCTCCTTGGGGCGTAGACCACTAGCGCCCGCCAGCATCGTTGTTCTGATTGATTTTTGCACCCGCCGCTGATCGCTATTGTGGGTTTTATGCTATTTAACGAGCAGCTTAATCAATTCGTAATTCTTGGCGGTTTGCTTGTTGTCATTGAAAATTTCGTTAATATTCGCGCAATTACGCGCGATTCTGGTGCAAATTAACAACGGTATCACCTGAACGGCCCGTTGACCTAGGGTCAACGTTGACCAGCGATAATCCGCTCATTAGCGTTATCGTCAGGGAAATTTATCGAACCAGGGACGGACAAAATGAAAAAAACTATTTCTTACTCAATCGCCGCATTGGCACTTACCTCATCAGCAGCACTTGCTGGTGGCATTGATCGTTCTGGGCAAGGAATTGGTTTTCTTTTTGAAAAAGGCACCGCAGCCGAGCTTTCTTTTGGTATGGTAACACCAAGTGTTACAGGCACCGATACTTTGGGGGGTGCAACGGGTAATGTTGGCAAAAGTTATACCCAAACTTCGCTTAGTTACAAAATGGATATCGGCGACAACATGTCTTTTGCATTGATAATGGATCAACCATTTGGTGCGGATGTTGAATATGCCGCTACAAGTGTATTGCTTGGCGGGACCAAAGCCGTTGCTAGCTCAACGGCTGTGACAGGTATTTTGCGCTACAAATTCGACGGTGGTTTTAGCGCACATGCCGGGCTACGGGCGCAAACGGCTTCGGCAAATATTGATCTTCGTGGTCTCGCATTCGGGCCTTCCGACGGATATTCGGTGGATCTAGCCTCAGATACTTCATATGGTTATCTGGTTGGGGTTGCTTATGAAAAGCCTGAAATTGCACTTCGTGTTGCCTTAACGTTCAATTCAGCAATTACCCACCAATTTGCAACCACAGAAACCTTTTTGGGAGCCCCCGCAGCACCTCCATCGGTAACAAACAGCACCTTGCCAAAATCGATTAATCTTGATTTTCAATCAGGTGTTGCTGCAAATACTCTGGTTTTCGGATCTATTCGCTGGGTTGATTGGAGCGCATTCAAGCTTGCGCCTTCCGTAACAGGAAGCCTCATTGATCTGTCTGACTCCACAACCTACAATCTGGGTGTTGGCCGCAAGTTTAACGATAATTGGTCCGGTGCATTTTCAATGTCATATGAAGCCGCTGGAAACCCTCTTGTTTCGCCTCTTGCCCCTACGAACGGGAAATTGGGGTTCACATTGGCGGGTGTATATAAGTCAGGTAACTTTAAAATTACCACCGGCATCAACTATACCAAAGTTGGCGATGCGTCCCCACAAACCGCTGGCGTCGCACGTGCGTCAATGACAGGTAACTCTGCGTGGGGTATCGGCGTCAAGCTAGGGTTGACGTTCTAAATATCGATCATCAAAACAACTTAAAAAACCTGCCCAAATCGGGCGGGTTTTTTTATGCCTTCTTGACCGATCAGATCGCTTTGACTACCAAAGCATGAAAGAAAAGTAGGCACCATATGATTTATTCCACGATAAAAGACTGGCAAAACGCCCCCCATAAACAGGTGGCCCTGTTTGGCATGTCGGGCCTTGGAAAAACCTATGTGTCCAATATTTTGCGCGCCTCGGGAAACTGGTTTCATTATTCCATCGATTACCGGATCGGCACCCGCCATATGGGCGAATTCATCGTGGATAATTTCAAATACGAGGCGATGAAAAATCCGTTTCTGGCCGATCTACTGCGCTCGGATTCCATGGATGTGCGTTCCAATATCAGCTTTGAAAATCTGGCCCCCCTTTCCACCTATATGGGCAAGCCCGGTGACAGCAATAAATTCGGCCTGCCATTTGAAGAATATATGCGCCGTCAGGCCCAGCATCGTATCGCTGAAATCAATGCGTTGTTGGAAACCGAATACTTTATCAATCGCGCGCAAACCCTTTATAACTATGACAATTTTGTCTGTGATACGGGGGGATCCCTGTGCGAGGTGGTTGATCCCGACGATGAAAATGATCCGGTTTTAAGCGCCCTTTCCAAATCGGTGCTTATGGTGTGGATCAAGGGCGCAGATGATCACACAGAAACCCTTGTCAACCGGTTTCGGGGCGATCCCAAACCGATGTATTATGCGCCGGATGTGCTAAACGATCTATGGCAACGCTATCTGGATCAAAACAAAATTGCCCCCGAAAATGTTGATCCCAATGATTTTATGACATGGGGCTATTCCGAGGCCATTCAAAGGCGCCAGCCAATTTATGGCAAGATTGCTGAAAACTGGGGGGTCACCGTTACCGCCGATGAAATATCCAAGGTGAAATCGCCGGATGATTTTGACGCACTCATGTGCATCGCCCTTGCACGCGCCTGATTTCAGCCCCATCTATCATTAGCCCCTTCGAAAGCCAGTAAAATGCCTATACGCCTCCCATCCTCCCTACCCGCCTTTGACATCCTGTCGAATGAGGGCGTGATGGTGATGTCGCAGCACCACGCCGACAAACAGGATATCCGCCCGCTGCGCATCGGGCTGCTGAACCTGATGCCCAAGAAAATCCAGACCGAAACCCAGTTTGCCCGCCTGATCGGAGCTGTGCCTTTGCAAATCGAGCTGGTTTTGATCCGCATGTCGGAACATCAAAGCAAAAACACCCCGGCGGATCATATGGAATCGTTTTATCAATCATTCCAAGACATCAAGCATATGAAATTTGACGGGCTGATCATCACCGGCGCGCCGATTGAGCATCTGGAATTCGAAGACGTGACCTATTGGGATGAACTGAAAGAGGTGATGGACTGGACGCAAACCAATGTGCATTCCACCTTTGGCGTGTGCTGGGGGGCCATGGCGCTGGCCTATCATTTTCACGGGATCAAAAAACACCTACTGGATCAAAAAGCCTTTGGCTGTTTCAAGCACCAGAACCTGCATCAATCCTCGCCCTATTTGCGCGGGTTTTCCGATGAATGTGTAATTCCCGTTAGCCGCTGGACGGAAATGCACCAGAATGAATTTGATCAGGTGCCCAACGCCCGCACCTTGCTGGGCAGTGACGAGGTTGGGCCGGCTTTGGTCGAAGATCCGGACAGGCGCGCCCTATATATCTTTAACCATTTCGAATATGACAGCGGCACCCTGAAACAGGAATATGACCGCGACATCGCCAATGGCACCCCGATCAATATTCCGTGCAATTATTACCCCGATGATGATCCATCCCGCCCACCGATCAATCGCTGGCGCAGCCACGCGCATTTGCTTTACGGGAACTGGATCAGCGAAATCTACCTGACCACCCCATTCGATATGGATCAAATCGGCCAAACAACAAGCGATTTACGCGGCTAATATTTGCCCTAATGCGCCACGCGGGACATAGTAACAAAAACCGGAGCGATAAAATGAAATTACCCTTTGACGGCGCCATTAGCGACTTTTACAAAAACGACCTGCCTAAAAACCTGCGTCAGGTGATCAAGAACGCCGGAAATAACGATATTCTGTCCGCAACCTACCCCTATGAAAAACGGATGAGACGCCGGGACTACGAATCCACCATGGCCGCGCTGCAAATCGAGCTGGTGAAATTTCAGGCTTGGGTCAAAGCCACCGAGGCCCGCGTTGCGATTGTGTTCGAAGGCCGGGATGCTGCGGGAAAAGGCGGCACAATCAAACGGATACGCGAAAATCTTAATTCGAGAATTGCCCGTGTTGTGGCCCTATCCAAACCCTCGGATCGTGAACAAACCCAGTGGTATTTTCAGCGCTATATCCAGCACCTGCCCGCCGGTGGTGAAATCGTTCTGTTCGATCGATCATGGTATAATCGTGGGGTTGTGGAACATGTGTTCGAATTTTGCACCGCCGAACAGCGCCACAGCTTTTTCTGGCAATTGCCTGAATTTGAGGAAATGATTGTTGACGAAGGCATCCATTTCGCCAAAATCTGGCTGAATGTCGGGCGCGCCGAACAGTTGCGCCGATTTCTGGAGCGCGAACGCGATCCGTTGAAACAATGGAAACTCAGCTGGATCGATGTCGAAGGCCTAAAACGCTGGGACGCCTATTCCGAGGCGATTTCCGAAACGTTCGAGCGCTCCCATAATGATGTTACGCCATGGACGATTGTACGTTCTGACGATAAACGCCGCGCCCGCATTGCGGTGATCCGTTCGATCCTGTCGCAAATTGATTATGATGGCAAAGATGAAACCGTGGTTGCCGCGCCTGATGAAAAAATCTGTGGTGGCCCTGATATCTGGACGCAGGGATAAATGGCAAAACGCGGTTATCATCACGGCAATCTGCGCGCGGCGCTGGTGGATTCCGCCCTTGGCCTGATCGAGGAAAAAGGCCCCACCGGATTCACCTTGTCCGAGGCCGCCAAACGCGCCGGCGTGACCCCTGCTGCGGTGTATCGCCATTTTGGCGGGCGCGAAGATCTGATCGCCGAAGCCGCCCGTCAAGGATTTGAAATTTTCGCCGATCTAATGGAAGAGGCCTATAACAAACCGTCAAAATCAACACTGGCCGCGTTTGAATCTGTGTGCCGCAGTTATCTAGCCTTTGCCAAACGGTTTCCGGGCCATTATGTGGCGATGTTTGAAAGCAATATTTCCCTCAATCGCAGTGCCGAACTGGCCGCCGCCTCGCAACGCGCGCTTGGGGTGCTGGAAAATGCGGCCCATGATTTATCACAAAATCTGCCCCCCGAAAAACGCCCCCCCGCGATGATGTTCAGCGCCCATATCTGGGCGATGAGCCACGGCGTGGTTGAACTGTTTGCACGCGGTAACCCGGGCACCAAATCCCCTTATCCGCCCGAAGAATTGCTTGAGGCCGGTATCGGGGTTTATCTGCGTGGTCTGGGGCTTATCCCCTTGGATGAATAGGCAAGAAACAAAAAAAGGCAGGGATAAAACCCTGCCTTTTCCGAATTCGTATTGTGGTAAATCTTAACGTTTCGAGAACTGGAAAGACCGACGCGCTTTGCGCTTACCGTATTTCTTACGTTCAACAACACGGCTATCACGTGTCAGGAAGCCAGCCGCCTTAAGCGCACCGCGCAAGGAGGGTTCATAAAGCTGAAGCGCCTTGGAAATACCATGCTTAACCGCACCAGCTTGGCCAGACAAGCCGCCGCCTTTAACCGTGGCCATCACGTCAAATTCGCCAACAACGCCAGCAACTTCAAAAGGTTGCGCCAAAATCATTTGCAACACCGGACGAGCAAAATATGAATTCATTTCGCGGCCATTTACGGTCACTTTACCGGAACCGGGTTTAATCCAGACGCGGGCAACCGCATCTTTACGTTTACCAGTTGCATAGGAACGGCCAAGATCGTCGCGCACAGGCTCACGAGTGATGGCGGCCTCTACAGCTTCGGCTGCGGCGGTTTCGGTGACAACCTCGTTCAGGTCTTCGAGTGTTTTTACGTCTTCAGTCATGACTGGCTCCGCGTGTTTTTGGCATTCATGGCTTTTACGTCCAGAACTTCTGGTTTCTGGGCTTCCATACCGTGCTCGGTGCCTGCGAATACGCGCAGATTTGTCATTTGCTTGCGGCTCAGTTTGCCACCGGGCAACATGCGTTGAACGGCTTTGGTCACCACACGTTCGGGGAATTTGCCTTCCAGCAATTGGCCCGCAGAGCGTTCTTTGATCCCGCCCGGATGGCCGGTGTGCCAGTAATAGATTTTGTCGCTGCGTTTTTTACCAGTCAACTGGATTTTCTCAGCGTTGATAACGATCACATTGTCGCCCATATCCATGTGCGGTGTGAAGGTTGGTTTGTGCTTGCCGCGCAAGCGCATAGCGATAATTGATGCCAAACGGCCCAACACGACGCCTTCGGCGTCAATGATGATCCATTTTTTCTCAATGTCCGCCGGAGTAGCAGAAAAGGTTTTCATGGGTTTACCCTATTTGAATGGGTGCAAAAGGCGGAAATGCCCGTTGCGGTAACTGATTGGGGTCTTTTATAGGGTTCCAGTGCACAGTCAAGCACGATAACACCTATTTAACCGTTGTAAATCAATAGGTTGTGAAATAGGTATTATTTTACCCCACTAAACTTCGATCGAATCCGGTGGGCTGTTCAGTAATTGCTCCAGAACCTGCATCGCCTCGGCAAAATGGGCGCGCGATATCTGACCGTTCACCGTGATGCGCACAGAATGTGGCGCGCGTCCGTCCAATAGGGCAAAATCATCGGCTGAACGTAGCCTGACCCCCCGCCGCTCTGCGGCACGCAGAAAATGCGAGGCCCGCCAGCCGCGCGGTAGTTTCAGCCACAAAAACGGTACATCCTCGCGCCAGCGCAGATCAAACCGGCCAAGGGCATTCACCGCGATACGCACATAGTCATTCACACGATCCCGCACCGCGCGCCGGATTTCGTCAAGCTCGGGCGAATTCAGCACCAGCTCGGTTAGGTCAGTGATGGTGATCGCCAGCCCGAAATGGTTAAACTGCGCCGCGCGCCGCACGGTGGCGATTTTATCGTTGGGTGCCACCACAAACCCCACCCGCAAAGACGGCGTTAATGATTTGGACAGCGAAGAAATATAATAGCCCAATTCAGGCACCAACGCGCGGTAATTGGGCAGGCCGCTGCCTTGCATGTGATAACAATCATCCTCCAGAATCGGTGCATTATACTTGGCCGCAATCGCCGCCAATTCTTGACGACGCACAAGGTTTGTATGGCCGGTGCTGGGGTTATGCACCTCGGGCGAGGTGCAGAGAACTTGTGGGCCATATTGCTTTAACGCTGCCTCGTAACCTTCTGGTATTATACCATTATTATCACATTTCAGCCCGACAATCTCCGCCCGCAACAACCGCGCGGCGTGGCGAAATCCGGCATAGGTCAGATCTTCGGTCAGGATCACCGGATTTGGGTCTTTCAACAGGGTTTGCAGCACCAACATAATCGCGTTTTGCCCACCATGGGCCAACACAATATCTTCGGGCTCAAATCGGCCGATTTCGGTACCGCTTAACCAGTTGAAAATCGCCTCACGGGCTTTGGTTTCGGTTTTCTGGCTAGGGTATTCAATCAGGCTCCCGTTGGGCACTTGCGCCATGCGTTGATAGCACGATCTGATCAGGTTTTCCTGCCCAACATCCGGCAGTAACGGCGATAACAGGTCGATCACTTCGGGTTTTGGCAGAATTTTTGACATAGGCGGGATTGGCGGCAGTTTTTTCGCGGCAATCCCGCTTTCAGAAACAAACGTCCCCCGCCCCACAGACGCCTCAAGCAGCCCTTCATCGGTCAGTTTGGTGTAGGCGCGCGCCACGGTGCCCGGCGTCACCTTAAGCTGCCAGCCCAATTCACGCACCGGCAACATCCGTTCCCCCGCCGCGATTTGGCCGTTGGCAACAGCGGCGCGTATGGCATCGGACAGCACAATATACTTAGCACCACTCGTTTGCGATAGATCAGGAAACCAAATTGTATTCATTACAATCTTTCATTGGACGTTGAATGATTCTTATTGTATCCATATTGCATAGCAAACAATCCCGTTTGTATCAATACAATTTATCAGGAGCGCGCCATGACATACGCACAATTCACCCCCGCACAGCGCCCCACGCTGTTGCAATCCCATAGCCTTCATTCGCCCTTTGCGGCGCTGGTGGTCAGCTTCGCACAGACGCTTCTGACATGGGAAATGCGTTATAAAACGCGGAAATCGCTTAGGAATATGACCAACGCCGATTTAGATGACATCGGCCTGACACGTGCGCAAGCCTATACGGAGGCGCGCCGTAAGTTCTGGCAAGGCTGACATCCCCGCCAAACCGGAACCTCTTCCTTGGGGTCAGACATGTGCCAGACATATGTTTGGCCCCATTTTTTATGTTGATACAATATTGTATCCCTATCGCGCGGGCAGGATCGAATAGGTCAGCCCCGCCCGCGCCACCGGATCATCCTGCCCTTCGGAATAGATCATCACATCCCCCACGGCCAACACACGGCCCAATTTCAAAATCCGCGCCTTGGCGATCAAATCACATCCGGCCTTTGGTTTGCGCAGAAAATCGATGGAACAATTTGTCGTCACCGCCAGCGCCTTTGGCCCGATCATCGCCATCAACGCGACATAAAATGCCACATCGGCGGCGGAAAACATCGCAGGCCCGTTTACGGTGTTTCCGGCGCGCAAATTGCTTTCATTGATCACCATGCGCATGGTGGCCGCGTTATGCGATACATCCACAACCACAAAATTATCGTTCATCTGCGGAAAATGCTCGACCAAAAAGGCTTGCAGTTCCTCAACCGACATTTTTACGCTCATCTCTTTCCCTTTCGCCATATTCCCCCTAGAGTTTGGCAGAAATCACAGCGAGGGCAAGATGACAGATATCTTATTACGCAACGACACAGACGGAATTTGCACGTTAACGATGAATTCCCCGAAAAACCTGAATGCCTTGTCCGATGCAATGCTGGCCGCCCTGCAAGCGCAGTTTGACGCGCTGATGAATGACGACACCGTGCGTGTGGTGATCCTAGAAGGCGCGGGCAAGGTGTTTTGCGCGGGGCACGACCTTAAGGAAATGACCCGTGGGCGCGAGGCTAAAGATGGCGGGCGTGCCTATTTCGACGATCTGTTCAAACGCTGCGCCAATGTGATGATGGCCATCACCGCCCTGCCCCAGCCGGTGATTGCCAAAGCCCACGGTATTGCCACAGCTGCGGGCTGTCAGCTGGTGGCCACTTGTGATCTGGCGGTTGCGGCCCACGGCACGCGCTTTGGCGTAAACGGCGTGAATATCGGCCTGTTTTGTTCCACCCCGATGGTTGCCCTCACCCGCGTGGTGCCGCGTAAACAAGCCTTTGAAATGCTCACCATGGGCAGCTTCATCAACGCCACCCGCGCGCGTGAAGTGGGCCTGATCAATCAAGCGGTAGATCACGACGACCTGGATCAAACCACGCTAGAGATGGCGCAAACCTTGGCGTCAAAGATGAAAGGTGTGCTGAAAATCGGCAAAACCGGATTTTACCAGCAAATGAATATGTCGCTGGAAGACGCCTATGACTATACCGGCGACGTTATCGCGCAAAACATGATGATGCGCGACACGGCCGAAGGTATTCAAGCCTTTATCGAAAAGCGGGATCCTGACTGGAAGGATTAAGTTGCATCAGGCGCGTCGACAACCGTGCCGTCCTGATCTTTCCAAACCACGGTGATTTCCGAGGTTGTTGGCGAATCAATTGCAGTTGTTTCATAGTAGGTCGTGTTTGTTGTGGTTTTAGACCACTGCGTGCCATCCGACATGTTATACCAAACCTGCGTTCCACCCGACTGGGGCGCTGTCGAACAAAGGACAGGTACGCCAGAACATTCACGTGGACCAGGATCAAATGCCATCTCGAAAGCAACTGTACCAACGGTTACCGGAATATAGGACGCAATTTCAGTGTCCGCCAGGTTTGATTCAACATCGCCCGCCAAATCCACTGCAGATGAGCCAACGGATGCTGACACGGCAACCCCAAGACCAATGACCGCGGCGGTCAAGACAACCCAATCGACAGTTACTGCACCTGTTTCATCACCAGAAAACGACACCAGAATTTGTTTCATCTTCATATCAATCTCCTTTTAAAGGAAACAATATAAATACAATTTGTCCAAATTATGAACTAATTGAGGCAATTGTTTTTTTGCTCACTCATGGTCAACGCGCCTAAATCCCATAAATCCCGCCAAATTTTGCCCCTAGATAGTCCAGCAATGGCGCTTCACTCGGGGCAAATCCACAGGCCCGTTCGATCACCTCGTTGGGGGCATACAATCCGCCATGGGTTTGCACATTGTCGCGCAACCACCCTGTTGCGCCCGAGGTATCACCTTTGGCAAGCGCCGTATCCAGATCGGGCAGCGCCGTGCGCATCGCCTTATTCAGGCAGCCAGCATAAACATTGCCCAGCGTATATGTGGGGAAATAGCCAAACAACCCGACCGACCAATGCACGTCCTGCAAACAGCCATTCGATGGCTTGTCCACCGCCACGCCAAAATCCGCCTTGAACCGTGTGTTCCATGCGTCAGGAAAATCGGCAACCTGAAGATCACCGGCAATCATCGCCAGTTCCAGATCAAAGCGCGGCAGCACATGCAGGTTATAATGGATTTCGTCAGCCTCGGTGCGGATATAGCCGGAATTCACCCGGTTAACTGTGCGATAAAACGCATCCGCGTTTACCCCACGATCCCGCACGCGAGGAGCTTGAACTGGCGCCTTGCCAACCTCTGTCATAACTTCGCGCTCCGGCAGGCAAAACATCCGTCAGCGGATCTGATGAAAAATCGCATGGTTTCCCAAAGTCGATAACTGTATTCTTGGTCATGTGGCATATCCTTTTCTCAATGAGAATTGCGGCGTCCTAACAACGCCATGATATGCCGCCCATCCGGGCCGTCACCAACTTTCGGGCATAACTCTCTGTCTATTTTGCATTTCACACACAAAACCCCTTATTACTTTGATATTACAATGTTTTTATTGCAATTAAGCCCCAAACCCACCAATCTAAATAGGCTTA
>CAMZKY010000031.1 GCA_947311455.1 uncultured Marinosulfonomonas sp.
ATGTCTACGGGTGTCTGGGTTGAACATGGAAAATTTCTGGATCACATCGAAACCGGATTTGATCCCTCTCAAATACATGTTCTGGATTACGAAACTATTTGTCGTTCAAAAGGCGGCATGGTCGGCTCTTTTTTGGATTTATTGGGCGTTCAACTTTCTACGGATCAATTGAAAAAAGTGTCAAAAAAGGATGCTAACATATCACCGGATCCGCTTAGCACTTATTTCTCATCAATTCTGTTGCCTGGAATACCCCTATCCCAAAGCTTGTTGCATGACATTCAAACTGAGCTGAATTTAACAGAAAACATGCCGACCACCCTATTTACGCGTGAAGAGATAGGCCGCATTGAAACGGAATTTTCACCCTTTAATGCCGCGTTGGAGCAACGGGTGAACGTTTTTCAGCCGGATTTTCAAATGCGCAAACCTGTCGGCGACGAAAATCTGATTTTCCGCGAGGATGTTGCGTTGGATGCGTATATCAATCTTGCACGCCGAATGCTGGCCAAATCAGACATTGGCTAGAAGCAACACACCGCATTCTAATTAAACTCTTGGTAAAGGTCGCATGGTTGCCCCAATTCGAACGTGGGCAACACCCATTCAGATTCCAATCTGATTGCATCTGTAAATGTGAAATAGGTGCATTGAATGGCGACGATAACGCATACCCAAACATTATGGTCAACCGATGTTCTCGAGCTTGGTCAAACGTCTCTCATCTCGATATCCGGCGGCGGGCCAAACCCAAACTTGATGATTACAGACTCTGTAACATCAAACGTCTTAACGATGACACTCACATCTTCAATTCTTGCCCCGTCTGATTTTACAATTCAGCATGTGTCTTCTGCGCAAAGATATTCGCAAGCTGGAATAAATGGCCAGATTCGCAATTTGGATCGTGCAACGATTTTACGAATTTGCGATAATGTTGGAACCATCTCAACCAGCGAAGCAACCTACTTTGACGGATCCGGATTTTTTGGCGATTTGACCAACATATTGGCGATAAACCAAAACGGCACGGATTTTGTTTTTGTAACAGACTACGCAAACGGCGGAATTGTAACTCTGCGCGCCGATGCCCAGGGCAACCTTTCCGAGCGATCTTCAATTGTGGATGATGGTGCACATGCCTTTGCCAAGATGTCGTCGCTCGCCAGTGTGAAAGTGTATGACCAGACCTATATTCTTGGTGCGTCACAATCAGAAAATGCGCTGAATGTGTTTCGCGTTGGAGCGAATGGGGAATTAACATATGTTTCGGGGTTGGGTCTGGAAAATCTTTTGCCCGTCGATTTACCCACGGATATTGATATTGTCGTTTCAGGCAATCAAACCTTTGTTTTAATGACATCTTACGGAACAAATTCACTTACGGTTTTTGAATTGTTTTCAGATGGGGTTCTAAACTTCGTTTCGCAAGCTGTTGATACTCTTGATACGCGCTTTCGTGGCGCGAAATCACTTGATACGATCCAGATTGATGGGCAAACATTTGTTGTGGTTGCCGGAAATGATGGTGGGCTGTCGGTCTTTCGACTGTTACCCAATGGCCAATTATTGATCTCTGACACCATTGTGGATACCACTGATATGGCTCTCCAAAACGTCCAACATGTGGAGTTTGTTCAAGTTGAAGGCCAAGTGGAAATTTGGGCCTACGCGACCGGCGATAAGGGGTTAAGCCGCCTATCAGCCGATTTCGGAATGTCCGGCATCACTGCAACCGGCCAAAATGGAACCGCGCACAATGACATTCTAACGTTTGCAGGCGTAGGCGGAACAATAAACGGGTTTGCAGGAAACGACTTGCTGATCGAAAGTGTGGGCAACGATACAATGATTGGCGGCGCCGGTGCGGACGTATTCGTTTTTTCGAATTTATCCGGAAGTGATATCATACAGGATTTCAATGTTTTAGAAGATAAAATTGATTTCTCGGCGATTAAAGGCCTCAGTTCCTTTGCTGATCTCGCCATTTCGGTTTCATCTGGGCATGTAATACTATCGTATCAAAATAAAACGTGGACAATTCAGTATGGCGCAAACCAAACTCCAACTTTAGCACAGCTTTCGGCAGCGATAACGTTTAGCACCGGGCGCGTGTTTATGGAAGAGAAAGTGATCGTCCGACTGAATGAAATTGTTGGCGATGGGAACGCCAACAATTTATGGGGCACGTCTCAGGACGATCGAATTCTGGGTTTGGCTGGAAATGATGTTTTCCATTGGAGTGCGGGCGCCGACATCTTTAATGGTTCGGCTGGAAATGATCTGGTTAGTTATTTAAACGCCACGCAAAGTGCAATAATCAATTTGGCCGACAGCACAAGCGCGGCTGGCGCTGCGGCTGGTGACACATACATATCAATTGAAACCATTGAAGGCAGCCAATTCTCTGACCTGATTACGGGCGACAGTGCGGCAAACCGCTTTTTAGGGGCGGGTGGAAATGATCAGATGTTTGGCGGCGCTGGAAGTGATATTTTGATCGGTGGAGCTGGTGCTGACGTCCTGAATGGTGGGGCGGGAACCGATACAGCCAGCTATGCAACCTCTACCACAGCACAATATATTGATTTGCAAGCGAGCGGTTTGAACTCTGGGACCGAGGCTTTGGGCGATACATATTCCAGCATTGAAAATCTGATAGGCGGGTCAGGATCTGACACTATTCGCGGCAATGCTGGTAATAATTTCATCAATGGTGGCGCGGGCCATGATTTAATCGTAGGGCGCCATGGCAGCGATGTTTTGCTGGGTGGTGCTGGTAATGACATTCTGGTTGGTGGGCTTGGTGCTGACGCGCTGAAAGGGGGCGCAGGGACTGACATCGCCAGTTATGCAACGTCAACCACTGCGCAATATATTGATCTGCAAGTTGTCGGTGTGAATACAGGGGCCGAAGCTTTGGGCGATACATATTCCGATATCGAAAACCTTGTTGGCGGTTCGGGATCTGACGATATCCGGGGTGATGACGGTGACAACGTTATCAATGGTGGCTCGGGTTATGATTTAATCAGCGGGCGCGAAGGCGACGATACTTTGTTGGGAGGCCTTGGCGGCGATACTCTGGATGGTGGAGACGGAAACGATGTTCTGAACGGTGGTTCTGGCGATGATCGGTTGCTCGGTCAAAACGGTGATGATCGTTTGGTGGGAGCCGCAGGTGATGATATGCTAATCGATTATTCGGGCGATAATGTGATGCTTGGTGGTGAAGGCGCCGATATACTTTTTGACGGTATAGGCAACAGCTCTTTGTTTGGGGGGGATGGCAATGATCAAATGAAAGGGGCGGGTGGCGATGACCAGCTGTATGGCGGAGCGGGTAATGATTTTCTGAACGGAGGTGCCGGAAATGATATCCTGCGCGGCGATCAGGGTGATGATTTTATTCTGGGTGGTGCCGGCGCGGATAATTTTGTTTTTCAGGCAAATACCGGCGCAGATATCGTTGCAGATATTTCCTTGGCAGAAGATCATCTGCTGTTATCTATTGGTCTAACCAAAGGGATTACCGACCCGGCAGAAATTGTGAATCAGTTTGCCAGCATAGTAGGGGGTAAAACCATCCTTGATTTTGGCGATGGAGACAGTATTGTCCTTGTCGGTGTCACTAATATGTCTGCATTGTCCGATATGATACTGGTCTCCTAAGTGATCCAATCGTTCCCCAGATGCGGTTTAAATTTCGCGCAATCATACCAATATATAACACTAAGAACTGCAAGCGGTTCTGTAATGTTTTCGGAGTATTTGGGGTATCGGCTTTTATTATTGCGCCCGAAACCGCGCTCTAATACATTGCGCGGATTCAACTTGCCAGTGCAACATCTGACATTGCCTCATTGAATACCTGATTGGGAGTTCTGAAGCCAAGACATTTTCTGGGTCGATCGTTTAGCTTGTCCATAA
>CAMZKY010000032.1 GCA_947311455.1 uncultured Marinosulfonomonas sp.
CTGGGGCTAATCCCGAATGTTTTGCAGGCCTATGCGTTTGATATCGACAAACTTAACAGCTTTGCTGCGCTTTATAATGATCTGATGCTGGCCGATAGCGGGCTAACCAAACTTGAGCGTGAGATGATCGCTGTTGTGGTTTCGTCGATCAACAAATGTTTTTACTGCCTTGTCGCCCATGGAGCAGCGGTGCGTGAATTGTCTGGGGATCCAATGCTGGGGGAAATGTTGGTGATGAATTACCGCGTTGCCGATCTGGATGAACGCCACAAAGCCATGCTTGATTTTGCCGAAAAGCTAACCAAAACCTGCAACGAAATCGAAGAACCGGATCGCGAGGCGCTGCGCGCTGTCGGGTTTAGTGATCGTGATATTTGGGACATTGCCTCGGTGGTTGGATTTTTTAACATGACCAACCGTGTGGCCTCGGCCAGTGATATGCGCCCCAATCCAGAATATCATGCGGCAAACAGATGAACATGCGCGGTTGGATATGGGTTTCGGCGGCAATTTTTTTGCCCATTTCAGGCTATGCGCTTGAACTGAAATTTCCTGCCAACAGCACCCTTGCCACCGAGCGAATCATCGAGCACGACAGCTATGAAATGCCGATTGCGCCGTGGGATGAAACTGGTTTGAAAACCATTTCAACCAAAGGTGAAATCACGCGGCAGGCATGGAGGCTTGCCACTTCTAATCTAACCACCCTGCAAATTCTGGAGCCTTTGATTCAACAATTTGAATCGCTTGGCTACGAGATCGTATTTCAATGCGACACCGAACAATGTGGCGGCTTTGATTTTCGCTATGCCGCCGATATTCTACCCGAACCCGCCATGCACATAGATCTGGGCGATTTTCGCTATCTTGCAGCGCGTAAACCCGGTGCGGATTATCCCGAATTTATTAGCGCAATTGTTAGCCGCAGTAGAGATGCTGGATTCGTGCAAATCATTCGCGTTGGTGCCCCTTCGCCCGTAACGGCAATTAACGCTTCAACCAAAAGCCCCGAACCTGAAATCCGCTTTGATCCTGATCGCCCCATTGATCAAATCTTGGCACAACAAGGACATTTCATTCTTGAGGATTTGCGCTTTAAAACGGGATCGTCAAATTTGGGTGATGGGCCGTTTGATTCCTTACGTTTACTTGCCCAATTTCTAGCCGCGCACCCAGAAAAACACGCAACCCTTGTGGGCCATACGGATGCCGAAGGATCACTTGAAGGCAATATCGCACTTTCAAAAAAACGTGCTCGTTCGGTAAAGGCGCGTTTGATTTCAGAATATAACATCTCTTCCGACCAGCTCAGCGCGGAAGGAAACGGATATTTGTCTCCTCGCTCAACCAACGAAACCGAAGACGGGCGTACCAAAAACAGAAGGGTCGAAGTCATCCTGACTTCGACCCAATAATGTACACTTTCACTCGTTATTCTACCAGTTATCCGGCCCTTTGTCTGCAAAGGCGTGGGCAAGAAAATCAATAAATGCACGCACTTTTGGCTGGGTAAATCGCCCCGGAGGGTAAACAGCATATATGCCTTGGGTTTCAGTTGGCAATTTGGGAATGGCTTCCTCAACCAACCCGTCACGCATTGCATCTGCATAAAGATAGTTAGGCAGATATGCGATACCCAAGCCCGAAACAGCGGCATTTAACAAAGACTGACCATCATTCACACTTAACCAACCCGCAGTACGCACTTGACGCAATTCACCAGAAGGGGCTTTGATTTTCCAAACCGCGCCGTTCGACTGATTTGAATAATGCAAAAGCTGGTGATCATTTAGATCATCGATCTTTTCAGGATGACCATATTTTTCAAAATATTCAGGAGAGCCAACCATACGTTTGGATGTTTCCGACAGTTTGCGCGCCCGTAAGGTGCTATCGTCTAGATCACCCACACGAATGGCCATATCAAACCCCTCCGAAATCAATTCGGCATAACGGTTATTCAACACCATATTCACCGTGATATCCGGGAATTCCTGCAAAAATTCGCCCAATATTGGTGATAAATGGTTCACACCAAAATCTGTGGCCACCGAAATGCGCAACAATCCCGACGGGGCCGATTGCATGGATGTCACCAATGCATCTGCCTCACCAGCATCATTTAGAACGCGCCGCGCCCGATCGTAATACGCAAGGCCGATTTCTGTGGGGCTAACCCGCCGGGTGGTACGGTTTAACAACCGCGCCCCCAAACGCGCCTCTAACGAGGAAACATGCTTGGATACGGCCGATTTCGAGATGCCCATTTTACGGGCCGCATCTGTAAATCCGCCTTGATCTACTACGGTGGCAAAAGCCTCCATTTCCGTCAATCTATCCATTTCAATCACCTGCTTATTTGCATTTCGTGTTGATAGATTTATCGACTCGGAATCAGGCAGCATTGCGGCTTGTGCGGGACAATATCGGGGTTTTACCAAGGATCGTTTATGTCATGGAAACAAAGTTAAAAATTCGCAGGTGCCTTTGAAAGCAACGAGTTTTACGTGAAAACGCCCTATTTTATGCAGCTTTGGGGCCCGATTTCAATGATATTGTTTCGTCGCCCGCACCAATACTGCCCATTGTTTCCGCCACATTTTTGCCTAAAAGGTTTTTCTAGCGTTAAGAGCGGCAGAAATCGTGCCATCATCCAGATAGTCCAATTCGCCGCCGATTGGTACGCCTTGGGCCAACGTTGTGATGCTGACGCCCAGCCCCTCTAACTCATCGGCGATATAATGTGCAGTGGTTTGCCCGTCCACAGTTGCATTCAGTGCCAAGATTACTTCAGTAATATTTTCCGCCGCAATTCGGCCGCGTAATTTTGGAATGCGCAACTCATCCGGCCCCACCGCATCCAGCGCAGATAATGTGCCACCCAGAACATGATATCGCCCTTGAAAAACCTGCGCACGTTCCATCGCCCACAGATCGGCAACATCCTCAACTACACAAATTTGCCCCGAGGCGCGCTTCTCCGCCGCGCAAATCTCGCAAATGTCTGTGGTGCCGATATTACCGCAATTCAAACACTCGCGCGCGGTCACGGCCACTTCTGACAATACATCCGCCAATGGTGTCATCAACAGGGCGCGCTTCTTGATCATATGCAAAACAGCACGGCGCGCTGAACGGGGCCCAAGCCCGGGCAGCTTGGCCATCAACGCAATCAGGTTTTCTATATCATGTGTCGCATCTGACATAAAATCGCGCCCCTTCTTCTTTTCTTAAATACCCGCGCCGCAGGCATAGATTCTTTTACCTTAAAACGGCAGCTTCATCCCCGCTGGCAATCCCAACCCTTCGGTCATCCGCGACATCTCACTTTGCGAACGATCCGCCGCTTTGGCTTGCGCGTCTTTAATTGCCGCCAAGATGAGGTCTTCGACCACCTCTTTTTCATCGGGATGAAAAATTGATGGATCAATATCCAGCGCCGTCAGATCGCCCTTGGCGGTGCACGTCGCTTTAACCAGGCCCGCACCGGATTCCCCAACAACAGTCACCGAACTCAGCGCCTCCTGCATTTCGGCCATCTTGGTCTGCATCTCTTGTGCAGTTTTCATCATCTTACTCATGTCGCCCATGCCTTTAAACATCGCGTCTCTCCTTATGTGGCTTGTTAAGGCCATTGATATGGGTGGCGCGGTATAGGTTCAAGTCATAGTTCCTTTGCCGACTCTTCAGCCCAGCGTCCTATTGGGGCCAAAGGTGCAAACAGATGCTTACCTTTTCCGGGGTCGATGTCTTTTCAAACTTTTCCCAAAATACCATTGCAGAATTTGCGATTATCACCGCCGCCTTATGTTATGCCGCAACAACGCTTTATATACGCCGCTACGTGTCTATTGCCCCCTTGCAGATGGTCACGGGCACCACCTTGGTTGAAGCGATGGTGATTACAACATGCGCCTTAATATTTGAAAACCCGTTTCATCATCGTTCGCCACCCGCAATATCGGTGGGTGCAATGGCCTATTTTGGCGTCATGGCAACCGCCACAGCCAATCTGCTCTACTTCTATCTGGTGCCGCGATTGGGCGCGGGGTGCATGTCGCAGATTAAATTTACTGGGGCCTGCATTTGGGGCGATCATAGGAATCGTGTTCTTGTCAGAACCTTATCGCCCCCCGATCCTGATTGCCCTGACCCTAGTCATCCTCAAAAGGATCCCATTCGTCATCCAGTTCCGGCAAGGCTTCAACCGCTGCTTCTGCTTCTAGCTCTTTATAACTGGTGATTTTAGTGATTTTAGCCTTGGGAAATTGTGCTAAAACGGCTTGTACTAACGGGTGCTCCATGGCTTCGGTTTTTAGCGCCAGTTCTTCAGAGTTTCGAACTTCGGCTATGGTTTGTGCACCGCCCTCATTTACCAGCGTTACCGCCCACCGCGCACCTGTCCACCCCTGCAAGCGCTGGCCTAACCGCTGCGCCAAATCACTACTCGCGTTCGGTGTAGGTTCAAATTCAATGCGCCCAGGCTGGTAATTTGCCAACCGCACACCGCTCTCAACTTCGACCAGCAATTTCACGTCTCGATTGGCGCGGATTAGATCAATCACGTCCTGAAACTGCGCGTAATGTGCCAACGGATTAACCGCAGGTGCAGCCATTGCCAGCGCGGTTGCCCTCCCCCCGGAAGGGGGGCTGGTAGGCGAGCGAAGCGAGCTAC
>CAMZKY010000033.1 GCA_947311455.1 uncultured Marinosulfonomonas sp.
AGCCCCGCGCGCCCTGCCCCCAAAACTGCGGCGGGCTATCCGCAACAGGGGCGAAAAGTGGCCATTGTGAAAGAAAACGGCACGCCTTTGCCCATTGGCATGGCTGGAATTATCGCAATTTCACAATCCGATCAGGGGCTGATGCGCGGCTATTTGAATACCGGTTGGGAGGGCAAGGTGCAAAATGGCTGGTTTTTGACCGGCGATACGGGCGTAATGGATGATGACGGTGCCATCACCTATCTGGGGCGCAATGACGATATGATGAATGCGGGCGGATTTCGGGTGTCGCCCATCGAGGTGGAACGCGCCCTGACCGATCATCCCGATATATCCGAGGCCGCCGCCGTTGAAGTGCACGTGAAACAAGACACCACGGTGATCGCCGGATTTTACACCAGCCACACAGCCCTAGACGAAGCCGACATATTCGACTATTTGCATTTAAACCTTGCGCGGTATAAAACCCCGCGTATCCTGATCAGGGTGGCGGCAATGCCCAAAGGGGCCAACGGAAAACTGCTGCGCCGCCAATTGCGCGAACAATATGAGGCCGAACATGGTAACACTTAGTATAATTTCCGACCCGATTTGCCCGTGGTGCTATATCGGTAAATCCTATCTGGATGCGGCACTGGCGCAGCGCCCCGCGCACCGGTTTGAAATTGAATGGCGCCCCTATCAGTTAAACCCCGACATGCCCAAAGAGGGCATTGACCGGCGCGCCTATCTGGAAGGCAAATTCGGCGGGCCAGAAGGGGTGCTAAAGGCTTATAAGCCGGTGGTGGAACTGGCCGAGGAAGCGGGCGTTGAATTGAACCTGCCGGCGATCAAACGCACACCAAACACCATTGATGCACACCGTTTGATCCACTGGGCAGGCATTGAAGGCGAACAAAACGCCATTGTCGACGCCCTGTTTCGCGCCAATTTCGTAGAAGGGCGCGATATTTCCGATCATAATGTTCTGTTTGAAATTGCGGGGGCGAACGGTGTTGATCCGTTAATGGTGCAACGGCTGCTGACATCTGATGCCGATATCGACGAGGTGCGCGCCCAAGATGAGCAAGCCCGCGAAATGGGGGTCAGTGCCGTGCCAACCTACATCATCGCCGAAAACCATGTTGTGCCCGGCTCTCAATCGGCGGATTTCTGGGTGCGGATTATTGATGAAATCGAAGAAAACGCCGCGAAAGAAGAATAGCAAAATTCTTCTGGTTCTTTTTTGGGGGGTTGGGCATAGTTGTATTTGAAGGTGTTCTATTTCTGAAAGATAAACGCACATGGCCCCCCAAAAACCGTTAAAACGGCTGGAATTTACCGTCCTCTTTGGGATGATGTTTGCAACGATTGCGTTTTCAATCGATTCCATGTTGCCCGCCCTGCCCGAAATCGGACGGGAATTGACCCCCGACAACCTGAACCGTGCCCAATTGATCCTGACCAGCTTTGTTCTGGGCATGGGGATCGGCACGTTTTTTATGGGGCCATTATCTGACACCTTCGGGCGGCGGCGGGTGTTGCTGTCGGGGTTTGTTTTATACGGGATCGGCACGGTTCTGGCGATCTATGCGCAAACGCTGGAATGGGTGCTGGCAGCGCGGGTGTTGCAAGGCATCGGCGCGGCAGGGCCACGGGTTGTCACCACCGCGATCATCCGCGATCAATATGCAGGCCGGCAAATGGCCAAAATTTTATCGTTTATTTTCATGGTCTTCACCATCGTGCCCGCCATCGCCCCCAGCATGGGCGCGATCATTATCCATTTCTTTGGCTGGCGCGGGGTGTTCGGGGCGTTTTTGGTGTTTGCGCTGGTGTTTGGGGGCTGGTTTTTCGCGCGCCAACCCGAAACATTGCCCGTGGAAAAACGCCGCGAATTCACCGCGCGCAAGCTGTTCTCGGGCGTCAAAGAGGTGTGGGGTAATCGCACCGTGCGCATCGCGGTGATTGCGCAGGGGTTCGCCCTGGCCGCGCTGTTTTCGATGCTTTCCAGCACCCAACAGATTTTTGACAAAACCTTCGGTCAAGGCGATAATTTCCCCCTGTGGTTCGGTGCAATCGCGGTGGTGTCGGGCACCGCCAGCATTGTGAATGCAACCTATGTTGTGCGTTTGGGCATGCGGCTATTGATCCGGATCACATTAACCGTGCAATTGTGCATATCCACCTTCATGGTGCTGGGGTTCTGGTTTGGATTATACCCCGATTGGCTGCAGTTTCCGGCATTCATATTCTGGCAAGCCTCGGTGTTCTTTGTGGCAGGCATGGTGCTGGGCAATCTGAATGCCATTGCGCTTGAACCGATGGGACATATCGCAGGCATGGCGGCCTCGATCACCAGCGCGATTTCAACGGTGCTGGCGGCGGGGGTGGCTGTTCCGGTCGGGTTGGCATTTAACGGTACCCCTGCGCCGTTAACGATTGGTATCCTGTTTTGCATCGCAGTTTCGTTAGGACTGATGCAATTCATTAGAACGGAAACCAATGAACATTAGAGATTTTGCGGTAAGCAAAATTCTGCACGATTAGGGGCAGCCCGGGATGCTGGCATCATAGCTGAATACTCTGACATCGGAAATCCCTTCCGAAATAGATGGTCCAATAGTCAAACGTGCTTCTAATTCATCAAATGAATGAAACGACGTATCTCTGAACCACAAAGGGAAAATGGTGGGTGATAAGAGACTCGAACTCCTGACATCTTCGGTGTAAACGAAGCGCTCTACCAACTGAGCTAATCACCCGCCGTGAGGGCTATTAACCTGACTTTGATCCGGTGTGCAAGCCTGAAAAATAAAAAAACGCAGCTTTTTCAAACTGCGTTTCAAATTCTTTTTCAAAGCCGGTGTTTTGCTATGAATTTGTGGCCAATTTGATCACAGGTGCGCCCGTATTTGTTTTGCTCTGGCGGATTTTGCACACCATCACACGGGCATTTTCCAGCTCTTTGCTGCGTTTGATCATCAGTTTACCGAACGGTTGAATGTTCATTTCCTCGTTGTCGGCCAGGGATTTCGCCATCACCTCAAGCATCGCTTCGACAACCGGTTTCACATCTTTTTTCTTGAGACCGGATTGAATGACAACGCGGTCGATCAAATCTTTCTTTTTCATGACAACGGGCGATGCTTCCGTGGATGCTGTGGATGCTGTGGATGCAAGAGCGGGCTTGCTAGCAACGGCAGGCTTTTGAACCACTTTTTTAGCCACCGGCTTCACATAACGTTTTTTCGCTGGTTTTGTTGCTGCTTTGGGTTTTGAAGCTGTTTTACGGGGAGGAGTTGTCATACTCAATACGCCTTCTGTTTAGGATTTGGAAACAATATACGGATAAATATATCATTGTTCCAGCGTTACCAGCATAAATAACCACAGGAACATTATTAAAAAATAAAAATGGCGCTAAAAAAGCGCCATTTCTTGTGATTATGCTTTGTGATTGTACTTAATGTGCGGTCGCACCGGAGGGCGCTGTGGTTTTTGCCAAAGCCGCAGCCGCGGCCTCTTCTGCGGCTTCGTCCCATTCGATCGGTTCCGGCGTTAAAACCAACGCATGCTCCAAGACTTCCGAGACATGAGACACGGGAATGATGGTTAAACCTTCTTTGACATTATCCGGAATTTCAACCAAATCTTTTTCGTTCTCGGCGGGGATCAACACGGTTTTAATGCCGCCGCGCAATGCCGCCAGCAGTTTTTCTTTTAGCCCGCCAATCGGCAGCACATTGCCGCGCAACGTCACTTCGCCTGTCATGGCGATGTCTTTCTTAACGGCAATGCCCGTCAGCACAGAAACGATCGACGTCACCATGCCCACACCAGCGCTTGGACCGTCTTTCGGCGTGGCCCCTTCGGGCACGTGCACATGGATATCAATCTTTTCAAACATCGGCGGCTTGACCCCGATTTTCGGGCTGATCGAGCGCACATAAGAGCTGGCCGCATCAATGCTTTCTTTCATCACATCGCCAAGTTTTCCGGTGGTTTTCATCCGGCCTTTGCCCGGTAATTTAAGCGCCTCGATCGACAGCAATTCGCCCCCCACCGATGTCCAGGCCAATCCGGTGACAACGCCAACCTGATCTTGTTCTTCGGCCAAACCATAGCGGAAGCGTTTCACCCCCAAGAAATCCTCAAGATTGTCTTTGGTGATGGTCACGGTTTTTTCGAAACCACGGACAATTTTAGTGACAGCTTTGCGTGCCAGTTTGGCAATTTCACGTTCCAGATTACGCACGCCAGCTTCGCGGGTATAGGTGCGGATAATTTCCTGAAGCGCGTCGTCTTGCAAGGTAAACTCGCCTTTTTTCAACCCGTGGTTTTTAACCTGTTTGCCGGTTAAATGCCGCTTGGCGATCTCGCGTTTTTCGTCTTCGGTATAGCCCGATAGCGGAATGATTTCCATCCGGTCCAAAAGCGGCCCGGGCATGTTATAGCTGTTGGCCGTGGTCAGGAACATCACATCACTTAGATCATATTCCACCTCAAGATAATGATCGATAAAGGTACTGTTTTGTTCTGGGTCTAAAACCTCAAGCATGGCCGAGGCTGGATCGCCGCGGAAATCTTGGCCCATTTTATCGATTTCATCAAGCAAAATCAAAGGGTTGGTTGTTTTTGCCTTTTTCAGCGCCTGAATGATTTTTCCGGGCATGGAGCCGATATAGGTGCGTCGGTGGCCACGAATTTCGCTTTCGTCCCGCACGCCACCAAGGGAAATACGGATAAATTCACGCCCGGTGGCGCGCGCCACTGATTTGCCAAGGCTGGTTTTACCCACGCCCGGAGGGCCAACCAGACACAGGATCGGGCCTTTCAATTTGCGCGAGCGTTTTTGCACCGCCAGAAATTCGATGATACGCTCCTTGACCTTTTCAAGGCTGTAGTGATCGTCATCCAGCACCTTTTGGGCGTCATCCAGATTTGATTTGATCCGGCTACGTTTGCCCCACGGAATCGACAGCATCCAATCCAGATAATTACGCACCACCGTGGCCTCGGCCGACATGGGCGACATGTTTTTCAGCTTTTTCACCTCGGCATTGGCTTTTTCGAGGGCTTCTTTTGAAAGCTTGGTGCCAGCGATGCGTTCTTCCAGCTCGGCCACCTCGTTGGGGGCCTCTTCGCCATCCCCCAGCTCCTTTTGAATGGCTTTCATTTGCTCATTCAAATAGTATTCACGCTGGGTGCGCTCCATTTGGGATTTGACCCGGGTTTTGATCTTTTTCTCAACCCGCAACACCGACATTTCGCCTTGCATCAAGCCATAGATTTTTTCCAGACGTTCGGCCACGATCAAGGTTTCCAAAAGCTCCTGCTTTTGTTCAACTTCAATGCCCAGATGCCCTGCCACCAAATCAGCAAGCTTGTCGCTTTCGGTGGATTCGGCAACTGCAGACATGGCCTCTTCGGGGATGTTTTTCTTGACTTTGGCATAGCGTTCAAAATCTTTGGACACCGAATTGACAAGTGCCGCAACTGAATCCAGATCGCCCATGGTTTCGGTCAAAACTTCGGCATGAGCCTCAAAGAATTTGTCATTTTCCAGATAATCGGTAATCCGCACCCGCATTTTGCCTTCAACCAGCACTTTGACGGTGCCATCCGGCAATTTAAGCAGCTGTAAAACATTGGCCAAAACCCCAACGCGAAAAATGCCGTTCGTATCGGGATCATCCACAGAAGGATCGATTTGGCTGCTTAACAGGATTTGTTGATCATCGGCCATCACCTGTTCCAAAGCTTTGACAGATTTCTCACGTCCAACAAACAATGGAACGATCATATGGGGAAAAACCACAACATCGCGCAGGGGCAGCACCGCATATGGTGTGCTGGAAATTTCTTCTGGTGACGGCTCAAATTGCTCGGTCATTTTTTATCCTTCGTTTGCGGCAGTCAACCGAGCCCCCGTTTTCGGGCAGCTTTGGCGACTCCTGTTCTTGACCTGAAATATGGAGACGATGCCCGTTTTTTCAAGCCGACGCCTGTTAAACATTTGCCACAATGTGCCCGTGATTGGCGAAACACGCAAGCAAACAATAGTTTTTTGCAGCAATTTATCGATTAATTCGCATGCAATGGTTAAAGTAATCCTGTGGCTAAACCGGTTCGATATCGCCTTGCGCACGTGTGGCGTGGAAATCCGCTTGAAAGGCATCAAATGTGCCAGCCGCAATCGCCGCGCGCATACCTGACATAAGATCCTGATAATATTGCAAATTATGCCACGTCATCAGCATCGAGGAAATGATTTCCTGCGCTTTGAATACGTGGTGCAAATAGGCGCGTGAATAATTGCGGCACGCCGGACAGGCACAATTTTCATCCAACGGCCGCGGATCGTTGCGGTGGCGGGCGTTTTTGATATTCAACACCCCAAGGCGGGTAAAAATCTGCCCCGTGCGCCCGGATCGTGATGGCAAAACGCAATCAAACATATCAATGCCGCGCGCCACACCGCCGACCAGATCATCGGGTTTGCCAACACCCATCAAATAGCGCGGTTTATCTGTGGGCAGCATATCAGGCGCGTAATCCAGCACCTCGAACATGGTTTCTTGCCCCTCGCCCACGGCCAAACCACCCACGGCATAGCCTTCAAAACCGATGGACTTTAATGCCTCGGCGCTTTCCTCACGTTGATCTTTGAATACGCTACCCTGTTGAATACCAAACAGCGCATGCCCCGGGCGATCGCCAAACGCCTCACGCGAGCGCGCCGCCCATCGCATCGACATTTGCATGGATTTGAGCGCCACATCTTCGGGTGCGGGATGCTGGGTGCATTCATCAAAGCACATCACGATATCACTGCCCAGAAGACGCTGGATTTCCATGCTACGTTCCGGGGTGATCTCGTGTTTTGATCCATCGATGTGGGATTTAAACGTCACGCCGTTTTCGCTCATTTTACGCAGATCAGACAGGCTCATTACCTGAAATCCGCCACTATCCGTCAGAATCGGTCGATCCCAGTTCATGAATTTATGCAAGCCACCCAGATTATCAATCCGCTCGGCTGTGGGGCGCAGCATCAAATGATAGGTGTTGCCCAGCAAAATATCGGCGCCGGTTGCGCGCACGTTTTCGGGCATCATCGCCTTAACCGTGGCAGCGGTACCAACCGGCATAAAAGCAGGTGTGCGGATATCGCCACGCGGGGTGTGAATGGTGCCGGTGCGGGCTTTGCCGTCGGTGGCGGCCAGATCAAATGAAAAATGTGTCATGCCCGCGTGATACGGCAGCTCACACCGATTGCAAAGCCCGAATTTAGCCCCCGGCATCATGCAACGCAAAGCGATTGGCCGTTTCATTCTAACAGAAAGCCCCCGTCAGGCCAAATCCGTGCGCAAACAGGAAAAGCCGGATCAAATCAATTTTTCGCTGCGGCATTCAGGCTCTGGACGTTTGCAAATCCAATCCTTATATATTCAGTCAAGTAATCGAAACAGCGCAATTTCTGCCACGAGGCCCCCATGAGCAATTCTACCTTGTCGAATATGGACATTTCCGAGACTGCACCGGAATCAGAGCAAGAAACCCCGATGGAAGGCACACCTTTGATCAAGCCTTCAACAACCGAACACCCATTATACGACACGATTGTCGAGGCATGCCGTTCGGTTTATGACCCCGAGGTGCCGGTGAATATTTTTGATCTGGGTCTGATCTATACCATTGATATTGATGCCGAAAACAATGTTGAAATCTTTATGTCCCTGACAGCCCCCGGGTGCCCCGTTGCGGGTGATATGCCTGGCTGGGTGGCCGACGCCATATCGCCACTGGCCGGCGTTCAATCGGTGAATGTGCAGCTGGTGTGGGAACCCCAATGGGGCATGGAAATGATGTCTGACGAGGCCCGCCTGGAATTGGGTTTCATGTAAAAACGACCTCGTTTTGTCGTTTCTATAATTGCCGACCTATTTCAATGACGCGTAGCTTGCTGGTAACAGCAATCAAAAGGGGCGCGTCATGCCGATTAAAACCACTTGCATCGGGGCATTCCCCAAACCGGATTATGTGCCGATCAAAGATTGGTTCAAGGTTATCCCTGCGGGTGACGATTATAACGATCAAGTGGTTAAAAACTGGTCGGACGATCCAGAACATGAACCGGCCTTTGCCCGTGCCACCAAAGCGGCGGTGCAAACCCAGATCGAATGTGGCATTGATATCCCCACCGATGGTGAACAGCGGCGCGAAAACTATGTGCATTACCAATGCCGCTATTTTGACGGGTTCGATTTTGAAAATCTGGAACACCGCGTTTTGCGCAACGGCGCCTACGAATCCGATTTGCCCGCCATTCGTGGCCAGATCAAAGCCGGTAAATCCGTGTTGCCACGTGATTATAAACAGGCACAATCCTTTTCGGATCGCCCGGTTAAACTGACAATCCCCGGCCCGATGACTATTATCGGCACAGTGGCCGATTGTTTTTATGATGATGATCAAAAACTGGCCTTTGAATTGGCCGATGCCCTA
>CAMZKY010000034.1 GCA_947311455.1 uncultured Marinosulfonomonas sp.
CCTTCAGGCGTGATCCCGACGCGATCTTCATTTGGCCGCTGCTCGGCCCGCACCCAAAGATGTGTCATATCAAATTCCCTATATTGTTGGTGATTTGGTAGAGCAGATTTGAAGGGCTGCCAATGGGAAAATCACCGAAAACCGGTGTATGGCAAGCGTATGGCTTACGTATGGCAAGCGTATGGCAAATTGTATGGCAAATTGTATGGGGGCGATCCGCTTGTCAATCCTTACGGCTTTCCTCGCTGTGTTGAAGAGCACCCGCAAGGGGGCGATAAAACTTTGGCTTTGTTATTCCCAAACCACATCCCCCAAAAAGATATATCCGGCCCCGTAGATGGTTTTGATCAGGCGCGGATTTTTCGGGTCTTCTTTCAGTTTGGTGCGCAGGCGGGAAATGCGCACGTCCATAGCACGATCAAAGCTTTCGCCGGCGGTGCCGCCAAGGCTTTCTTGCATTTGGGCGCGCGAGATCAGGCGTTTGGGGCTGTTCAGAAACAGGCGCAACACCTCGCCTTCGGCGTGGCTGAACGGGGTTTGTTCGCCGTTTATGTCTACCAGAACATAGCTGTCGAATTGTGCTGTCCAGCCCTCGAAAAAAGCGGTGTTTGCAGCTTTGTCAAAGGGTTTACCTTTGCGCAGGCGCACCCGCACCCGCGCGACAACTTCGGCGGGGTCGAACGGTTTGATAATATAATCATCGGCCCCCAGCTCAAGCCCCGTGACCCGATCCTGCACCTGTGCGCGCCCCGATATGATGATGATCGACGCACCGGATTCCAACGCCAAACGATGCACCAGCGCCAGGCCGTCTTTGTCGGGCAGGCCCAGATCAACCAAGCACACATCGGGGGTGGTATGGGTAAGTGAGGCTTCGAATTCGGTGGCGCGGCTATAGGTGGCAGTGCGAAATCCAGCCTCTTCCAAGGCGTCGGAAAGCATGCGGCGGATTTCGGGCTCATCGTCAAGAATGGTGACAAGAGGTTTGGTCATAACGTGGTATCCGATGCGATAAACGTGGCCAGCTCAATGGCGGTGAACGGTTTGGGCAATAGGGGATAACGGCTGGCCCCGTCAATTCGTAGTGGATCATTTGGCCCGCGTGATGTCATTAAGCAGCAGGTGGCCTTAAGGCCGGATTTTTGCAGATCATCCAGCATTTCAACCCCGGTTGTTTCGCCCATAAGCGAGATATCAGAGAGCACAAAGTTCACCCCCTCAAGCATGGCCAAAATGCTACCTTCTTCGGCACTTGAGGCCTCGATCACGCGGTGGCCCATGTCGGTGAGCATTTCGCGCACATTGGTTCGGATGTCGTGGGAATCCTCGACCAGCAGGATCATTTTCGGGGTGATTTCAGTGGGCGCATTGCGCAGGGGCAAACGCAGGCTAACCAAGGCACCCTGTTCTGTATTTTCAAGCCGCACATGGCCGCCCGCCAGTTTGATATGATCATACACCATCGATAGGCCAAGGCCCGAGCCTTCGCCGCCTTTGGTTGTGAAAAACGGATCAAGCGCGTGTTTCAAGGCGTCTTGTGAAAACCCCCCGCCTGTGTCGGACACAGTGATTTCGATCCAGGTATCGCGCAGGGGTTTGGCGGTGATGGTGATCTGGCCTTCGGCATTGCCGATGGCGTCTTTGGCGTTCAGGGTCAGGTTTAACAGCGTATCGCGCAACGCGCCTGCATCCAGCATCACGGGGGTGGTGATATCTGCGCAGTCACATACCAGTGTCACGCCGTCTGGCAATGTAGGATTTGCGAGGGTTTGCAGATCTTGCATCACATCGCAAAACCTGACAGCGGTCAGGCGGATTTCGCGCGGCGCGGATAAATCGGCAATGCGGTTTAACAGGCTGCCGCCACGGCGCGCCGCCGACAGGGTGGCGGTGATCAGGTCTTGCGCCTCGACCGTATCCACAAGGCGCGAAAGGCGGCTTTGGACCCCCATGATGATGGTTAAAAGGTTGGCAAAATCATGGGCCATGCCGCTGGTCAGTTGTGCGGCCAATTCTCGTTTGTGAGTATGGGCCAAGGCGGCGCGGGCCTGCGCCTCTTCGGTGACGTCCATCGAAAGAATATAGACGCCATTTTTATCGGGATTCAGAGCCACGCGCAGGCGGCGGCCAGTCTCGTCATCTGTTAATTCGGAAACGCTGGCCTGGCCTTTGAAAGCCTTGGTCAAATGTGGTTCAAGCTTGGCAAATACCTGTGCACCAAGCGCCTCGGAAATATGCATCCCCAGAATGTTTGACGGGCTGCTGGGCAGGATCGACGACAGGCGGCGATTGGAATAGGTGTAATATCCGTCGGGATCGACATGGGCGATATGGGCGGGCATCATTTCGGTGGTCAGGCGGGCGCGGGCCTCCATTTCGGTAAGCTGATGCTTCGCCTCTTCCAGTGCGGCATTGGTGGCGGCAAGCGCGCGGTTGGTTTTTGACAGGCTTTCGGCATGATCCAGCACCTGATCCGACAATTCCTCGGAACGGGCGCGCAACAGTTTTTCCTGATCTTTGATCGCGGTAATATCGGTATAAACCGCAATCCAGCCCCCGTCGGGCAAAGGGTTCCCCTCGATTGCGATGGTTTGGCCGTTGGCGCGGGTGCGTTCCAGATAATGGGGTTCAAACTCGCGGGCTTGCTTGATGCGGATTGTTACAAACTCATCCAGATTATCAATTTCGCCGTAATCCCCACGTTCGGCCAGATACCGGATTGTATCGGCAAAATTTGCCCCGGGTTCGCACAGGTTATCGGGCAGGCCGAACATTTCCTTGAACGGCCGATTGACCCGAACGCAGCGCAGATCACTGTCGTAGATCGACAGTGCCTGCTGGATCAGGTTTAGTCCGGCGCGGGTCAGATTTTCGGTTGTGGCTTTGTTTGCGGCCATGTGCCTCTCCGTTTCACTGCATGGCTAGCACTCGTTTCTGGTTTGTGGAAGGGGGAGGATATATATCGTCTAGTACAGCTCGGTGAAAATCCGGTTTGCACCTTTTTCACGAAGCAGGCGCTGCACATCCATGACCATGTTGGGGTTGCCGCATATGTAGAAATCTGTATCGGGAAAGGCGATGGATTTGCTGGCGTCTGAATTCAGGTATTGGGTAATGCGTCCGTTAAAAATATCGCTGGCCGTGGTCTTTTCACGCGATAGGCAATAGGTGGTTTTGATATTATGGCCCTGTTTGGCAAGGTAATCGGGCACATAATTGCCGGCTTGTTTGCCTGTGCCAAAAATGAAATGTGCGTTGTCGGTGTTTGGCAGCGCTTCAAGCATTGCCATCAGCGGCACCATGCCGGTGCCTGTTGAGATGAAACAGATTTTGGCTGTTGGATTTTGCAGTAGGAAATTGCCTTTGGGGGCGGAAAATGTGACGGGATTGCCAACATCAAGCGCACAAACATAGTTTGACCCGACGCCATCGGGGCGCGTATCGATCACCAGCGTTAGAACGCCCTCTTTGACCGACAAAACCGAATAGGAGCGTTTGTCGTGATCTGAAACAAGCAAATCCACATGCTGCCCCGCGCGAAAATCAATTGGAGTATCGGCTTTGATCTTTAGTTCGTAAACCGATTGGTTTTTTGCGGTTTTTTCGATCAGCGTGCCTGACCGGATGTTCATAGATCGCGCAGCTCCAACCCATTTTGGCACAGGTTTTTTGTGGGCAATACTGGCGGCTGTCATGATGCGCAGAAAGCCAAACGGCCCGATCACACAGCTTGCCGCAGCGATTCCGCCAAACAGCGCGCCGACAATTCCCGACGCGCAGACGTCACTGCCGCTCAGGAACAGCCCTTTAATCGGGGTGTGAGGCGTGGCCGAGATCATATCAAACCGTGCGGGCGTGCCGGGAATGCCATACATTTCACCGCGCGCGCGGCCTGTATAATGTTCGATGGTAAGTGGGGTTGAAAGCTCGGCGTAATCCACGCTGTCGCCAAATCCGGGAAACTGTTTTTCGGCAACGGCCAGCAGGTTTGTGGTGATCTTGTCTTTTAGGAGGTAGTATTCCGCAGGGCGATCCGCCCATATCGCGAACTTTTCCGGATCAACAAGCACTGAAATTTCAGCGGTATGGCCGCGCGCGGCGTGGTTTTTCATGGATGGAAACGAGACAAATCCAAAAGTGGATTGCCCCGCAATCAGGGCGTTTGTCATTTTGACGATATCGCTATGCTCCAAGCTGCTGTCAATCCAGTAATTCTCTCCTTGCACGCCGAATTTTTCGGGACTTTCCTTTAGGCCAACATACAATGTTACCATTGAGAGCCCCGGCTTGACCGCTGACAGTTCTGCGCGCTGGGCGCGGCAATATTTTTCCGGAATTAGGGTCCGATATGTCAGGTCTGCGCCTACATTCGAAATGATGGTTTTGGCGTGATATTCGGCCCTCATCCCATTGCTTTGACGGGTTGCAACGCCATAGGCGCGCCCGTCACGGATCAGAATTTCGGTGACTTCGGTATCCAGCTGGATTTGGCCGCCTGCCAAGGCGATAACCTGCTCGGTGGCGTTGGAAATGGAATGCCCGCCGCCTTCGGGGAAAAATGCGCCTGAACCGGAACAATAGCTCCAGATAACCAAAGCGTGTTGGCCAAAACTGCTTTTTTCGGGGGGAACGCCGTAGTCCCCCCATTGTGCGGTTAAGAATGATTTTAAACGATCATCCTTGAAATGTTTATCCATGTAGGCGCGGGTGGTCATTCGGGCTAGTTTGCCTTTGCCGATGGTTTTCAGGATGAACGGAAGGCGCGCCAGAATATCGGCAAAACGGCTGGTGTAGTTGCGCAGATACCACGTGCTGGCGGCTTCAAGATCGCGCAGATATTGATGTATTGCGCGCTCTTCCGCAGGGAATTTATCAATCAGATTTCTAGCAAATATTTTTGGGTCTTTGTGAACTTCGATCTGGGTGCCGTGATTAACCAGTCTATCGTAAACATCCGGCATTTCATTCCACGCGACCTGTTTTCCGGTGATGTAATCCATGGCCATGCGCGCGCTTTCCCCCGGAGCCATTCCGCCAACATAATGGATGCCCACATCCCAGCTGTATTGATTGCGGTGGAATTCATGGGTTTGGCCACCCGCGACATAGTGTTTTTCAAGCACCAAAACCTTTTTGTTTTTTAGTCGTGCAAGAATAGCAGCTGTGGTTAGCCCGCCGATTCCCGAGCCGATTACAATTACGTCAAATGTCTGTGCCATTTTTAGAATCTCCAAAAGCGTTCGGGCTTGCATAATCTGGTAACTTTACATTGTCAAGATATTGGGTTGCACCCGTTTTTCTGATTCAAAGCGCTTTGTTACAATTCGTTAGATTTGGGTAAACATCACGAAAAAATTGACCTTCAGGAAAAATTGGTCAGTCTAGGGGAAAGATTCGCCTGAATTGGCGAGGTACCGCAATGACGGTATAGGGGAGGTGATATTTTGGCGACAACACAATCGGCTTTGGATTCTATTCCGGCCCTACTTGCACGCAATGCCGCCAGTTTTGGTGACAAGGCCGCGTATCGCGAAAAAGAATACGGCATTTGGCAGCGCTGGAACTGGAGTGATGCGGCTAAAGAGGTCGAGGCGCTGGCGCTGGGTTTTTTGAACCTTGGTATTCACGAGGGTGATTTTGTCGCCATTATTGGCCGCAACCGTCCGCATTTTTATTGGGCCATGGTTGCCGCGCAATCTGTCGGTGCGATTCCGGTGCCCCTGTATAATGACGCCAACGCCGAAGAGATGGCCTATGTTCTGGGCCATTGCGGCGCACGGTTTATTGTGGTGGATGATCAGGAGCAGGTCGACAAAGTGATCGAGGTGCAAGACCAGTTGCACCAGTTTGAACACATGATCTATCTTGATCCGCGCGGTTTGCGTAAATACGATCACCGCCGTTTGCACGAATTTACCCATATTCAGGAACAAGGCCGCGCCGCGCGCGATGAATTCGGCCCCGAATTGGCCGCTCGCACCGCGCGTTTGAATATGGAAAGCACCTGTGTGATGCTGTATACCTCTGGCACCACCGGCAAACCCAAGGGCGTGGTTCTATCCAATCGCAACGTGATTGTGACCTCTAAAAATTCCTGTGATTTTGATCATCTGGCCCCGGGCGAGGAGGTTCTGGCCTATCTGCCGATGGCGTGGGTTGGTGATTTTATCTTTTCTATTGGTCAGGCCTATTGGAGCGGATTTTGTGTAAACTGCCCCGAAAGTGCGGATACCATGATGACGGATTTGCGCGAAATCGGGCCAACCTATTATTTCGCCCCGCCGCGTTTCTTTGAGGGCCAGTTAACCAGCGTGATGATCCGCATGGAAGACGCCGGAAAATTCAAAAAGCGTCTGTTCAAGAAATATATGGAGGTGGCCAAACGGGTTGGCCCCGCCATTCTGGATGGCAAGGCCGTTAGCTTTGCTGATCGGTTAAGCTATACACTGGGCAATCTGTTTGTTTACGGCCCGCTGAAAAACACCCTTGGCCTAAGCCGCGTGCGGGTTGGCTATACGGCCGGCGAGGCGATCGGGCCGGAATTGTTTGAATTTTACCGCTCGATCGGGATCAACCTGAAACAGCTATACGGCCAAACCGAGGCCACGGTTTTTATCACCCAGCAACCCGACGGCGAAGTGCGCGCTGATACGGTTGGGGTGCCATCGCCGGATGTGGAAATCAAAATCGAGGATAACGGCGAGATTTACTATCGCTCGCCCGGGGTGTTCGAGGAATATTATCAAAACCCCGAAAGCACCGCCGACACCAAAGACCCCGAAGGCTGGGTGGCCACGGGGGATGCGGGCTTTATCGAAAAAAGCAGCGGCCATTTGCGGATTATCGACCGTGCCAAAGACGTTGGTAAAATGTCTGACGGCGGTATGTTTGCGCCCAAGTTTGTTGAAAACAAGCTGAAATTCTATCCTGACATTCTGGAATCCGTGGTGTTTGGCGCAGATCGTGATAGATGCGTGGCGTTTATCAACATTGATCTAACCGCTGTCGGGAACTGGGCAGAGCGTAACAATGTTGCCTATGGTTCCTATCAGGAATTGGCGGGCCATCCCGAGGTTTACAACACCATTCAGGGCCATATCGAAGAGGTCAACAAATCGGTGGCCTGTGATGAAATGCTGTCGGGCTGTCAAATTCATCGGTTCCTGATTTTGCACAAGGAACTGGATGCCGATGACGGCGAAATGACCCGCACCCGCAAGGTGCGTCGCAAGATCGTGGGTGAAAAATTCGCCGATCTGGTTGATGCGCTTTATGGGGGCAAAGACGAAATTTATACGGAAACCGAAGTGACATATGAAGACGGGCGCAAAGGCTCGATCTCGGCCACATTGGAAATCCGCGACGTGGCCGTTGTGCCGGTGAACGCAAAGGTGGCGGCAGAATGAACACAATGACAGATAACACCACGGTGGGCTATGTCACCGAAGACGGGCGCCAAATCGGCGGCACGATGATGGAGATGAAAAACATCACCTTGCGGTTTGGTGGTGTGGTGGCGATTGAAAACATTAGTTTTGATATTCACGAAGGCGAAATTCGCGCCATAATCGGCCCGAACGGGGCTGGCAAATCCTCGATGTTGAACGTGATCAGCGGCTTTTATCACCCGCAAGACGGCGAAGTCTGGTTCAACGGGGCGCGACGCCCGACGATGAAACCCTATCAGGTGGCGGCGCAGGGTATCGCGCGCACCTTCCAGAATATCGCATTGTTCAAAGGCATGAGCACCCTTGATAATATCATGACAGGCCGTCTGACCAAGATGAAATCATCTATGCTGTCGCAAGCAATCTGGTGGGGCAAAGCCGCACGCGAAGAAGAAGAACACCGCGCCAAGGTTGAGGAAATCATTGATTTCCTTGAGATTCAGGCGATCCGCAAAACCCCTGTGGGGCGTTTGCCTTACGGGTTGCAAAAACGGGTGGAGCTGGCGCGTGCGCTGGCGTCCGAGCCTAAATTGCTGCTGCTGGATGAACCGATGGCGGGCATGAATGTCGAAGAAAAAGAAGACATGAGCCGCTTTATTCTGGACGTAAACGACGAATTCGGCACCACCATCGCCCTGATCGAACATGACATGGGCGTGGTGATGGATATTTCCGACCGTGTGGTGGTGATGGATTACGGTAAAAAAATTGGCGACGGCACACCTGCCGAAGTTCTGGCCAACAAAGAGGTGATCGATGCCTATTTAGGGGTGTCTGATGATTGATTTTTCAATGAATAACCAAAAACGGGGACGGGCATAATGTCAGCAGAATTTTATTATGGCGTCGAGGTTTTCTTGAACGGGTTGATGGCGGGGGTGATGTATTCGCTTGTCGCGCTGGGCTTTGTTCTGATCTATAAGGCGTCGGGCATTTTCAACTATGCCCAAGGGGTGATGGCCCTGTTTGCGGCGATGACGCTGGTGGGTATCCAAAGTGGACAAATCCCGTTTTCCCATGTGATCAACGCAATTTTCGGCACCCATGTTAAGGATTTTGGCTGGACGGTGCCGGCCTTGCTGGCGATTTTGCTGACCGTCGGGGTGATGATATTGTTTGCCTATGTTGTGGAGCGATACATCCTGAAACATCTGGTCAATCAGGAGCCGATTATCCTGTTTATGGCCACCATCGGGCTGGCCTATTTCATGGAAGGGTTTGCCGATCTGATGTGGGGATCGGAAATCAAGAAGCTGGATATCGGCATCCCCCAAGGCGGCAATGCCTGGATCGAGGAAAGCACAGCCTTTCTGGGGGGCGACAATTTTTACGGATTTTATCTGGATACGCTTGATATCATCGCGGCGGTTGTGGCGATTGTGCTGGTGGCGTCCTTGGTGCTGTTTTCGCAATATACCAAAACCGGACGCGCCTTGCGCGCGGTGGCCGATGATCATCAGGCGGCGCTGTCTGTCGGAATTTCACTGCGCACGATCTGGGTGATTGTCTGGTCAATCGCCGGATTTGTGGCGCTGGTGGCTGGTATCATGTGGGGCAGTAAATCGGGTGTGCAATTTTCGCTATCGCTGATTGCGCTTAAGGCGTTGCCTGTTCTGATGCTGGGCGGTTTTACCTCGATCCCCGGGGCGATTGTTGGCGGGTTGATTATCGGGGTGGGCGAAAAGATGTTCGAATTCCTGATCGGCGCGCCGTTCCTTGGCGGTGCCACAGAAAACTGGTTTGCCTATGTGCTGGCCTTGCTGTTCCTTGTCTTTCGGCCTCAGGGGCTGTTTGGCGAAAAAATTATTGAGAGGGTTTAGGGAAAATGGAGCGCACATTTTACAAAATACTCATAGTTGGTTTGGTTCTCACTACAGCTCTTAAAGCCATGCTTTTGATTATAGGGATTATTACTGTTGTAGGCAGTCAAGATCTATGGAGAATGAAGCCATTCGATGATTATTTAAGCCAATACGGCTTCTACACATTTGAACGGCTTCTATATGGGATAGGGTCTTTCATCCTTTGGCTTTCTGCGACTTACTGGCTCCCCAAAACCATTAAAAAACTCTTTCCGGAGGTGTCATAAATGTTATACCGCGAAGCTGGTGACTATAAAACGTCCTATTCCAAGGACAACCAAACATTCCCGATTAAATTTGATCGGGTGGCCTATTATGTGCTGTTGGCTGTGGCCTTTGGTGTGGTGCCGTTTATCATCAATGATTACTGGGCCAATGCAGTTTTGGTGCCGTTTCTGATTTACGCGATTGCCACGCTGGGTTTGAATATCCTGATCGGGTATTGCGGCCAGCTTAGCCTTGGCACTGGCGGATTTATGGCGGTGGGGGCCTATGCGTCTTATAAGCTGATGACCACGTTTCCCGATGTGTCTCTGATTATCCATATTCTGCTGGCGGGGGGCATTACCGCGCTGGTGGGGATGCTGTTTGGCCTGCCGTCCTTACGGATCAAAGGCTTTTATCTGGCGGTGGCCACGCTGGCCTCGCAATTCTTTCTGGTCTGGCTGTTTAACCGCGTGCCGTGGTTTTACAACTATTCCGCATCGGGCCAGATTTCCGCCCCCGAGCGTCAAGTGCTCGGCGTTAATGTAACCGGCCCGAATGTGGACGCATGGGCGCAATATCTGATTTGTCTGGTGTTTGTGGTGGGCAGCGCATGGCTGTCGCGCAACCTGACGCGTGGCTCTATTGGGCGCAGCTGGATGGCGATCCGCGATATGGACATCGCCGCCGAAATCATCGGGGTGAACCCTCTGAAGGCCAAGCTGACGGCCTTTGGTGTATCGTCGTTTTTTATCGGTATCGCGGGTGCGCTGTTGTTTACCGTTTATCTGGGGGCTGCCGAAGTGGGCGAAGCCTTCGGGATCAGCAAATCATTCCTGATCCTGTTTATGGTGATTATTGGCGGGCTTGGCTCGATCCTAGGGTCATTTCTGGGCGCGGCCTTTATGGTGTTGTTGCCTGTGCTGCTGAAAAACCTGCTGGTGGGGGGCATGAACTGGCCCACTGACGTTGCTGTTCACTTCCAATTCGTTATCGTTGGTGGGTTGATCGTGGCGTTCCTGATTGTGGAACCACACGGTATGGCGCAGCTTTGGCGCGTCGCAAAAGAAAAACTACGGCTTTGGCCTTTCCCACATTAGTTGGGCCAAACCACAGATCGGGGATGAAACCCCGACCAAACTGAACTGAAACCAAGGGAGAACTATCAATGAAATTTACCAAACTTGCAGCAGTTGCGATTGCGGGCCTTATGGCAGCCGCACCGGCAATGGCTGAACTGACATTCACGTCGCTATCCTATCGCACCGGCCCTTACGCGGCAGGCGGTATTCCGTTTGCGGACGGCTATGCGGATTATTTCACATTGCTGAATGAACGCGATGGCGGCATCGGTGGCGTTAAAACACGTCTGATCGAATGCGAAACCGGCTATTCAACCGAAAAAGGCGTTGAGTGCTATGAAGCCACCAAAGGCGAAGGTGCGCTTGTCTATCAACCGCTTTCAACCGGTATTACATACCAGTTGATCCCCAAAGTGACTGCAGACGATATTCCGCTGCACACTATGGGTTACGGGCGCACATCTGCCGCAAACGGCAAAGTGTTTAGCCATGTGTTTAACTATCCTTCCAACTATTGGTATGGGGCCTCGATTGCGATCAAATACCTGCTTGGTGAAAACGGTGGTGATCTAAGCGGCAAGAAAATCGCGCTGGTCTATCACAACTCGTCTTACGGCAAAGAACCCATTCGCACATTGGAAGCCTTGGCCAAAAAGCACGGATTTAAACTGACAACGCTTGCCGTTGATCACCCCGGCCAAGAGCAAAAATCCCAATGGCTGCAAATCCGTCGTGAACGTCCTGATTACGTTCTGATGTGGGGTTGGGGCGTGATGAACCAAGTTGCGATTCAAGAAGCCATCAACATCAAATTCCCGATGGAGAACTTTATCGGCATCTGGTGGTCAGGTGCGGATCACGATGTTGCACCGGCTGGTGCGGCGGCAAACGGCTATAAAGCGTTGACATTCCACGCTGTTGGCAATGACTTCCCAATTTTTGCCGACATGCAGAAATACGTTGTTGATTCGGGCAAAGCTGCCGGTGCTGGCGATAATGTTGGTAAAGTGCTTTATAACCGCGGCCTATATGCGGCGTTCCTTGCCGCCGAAGCTGTGAAAACAGCACAGGCAGCCACAGGCACAGCCGACATCAATGCGTCGCAAATGCGTGACGGGATGGAAGCCCTGAACATCACCGAAGCCAAAATGGCGGCGGCTGGTATGCCCGGCTTTGGCCCTGAATTTCAGGTCACATGTGCCAACCACGGTGGCCCGGGTTCTGGTGCGGTTCAGCAATATGATGCTGCCTCCGGGTCTTGGGGTATGATCTCGGATTTCATGACGCCTGATCAAGACGTTATTCAGCCGCTGATCGACGAAGATTCCGCTGCATATGCGGCTGAAAACAACATTACACCACGCGCTTGTAACTAATCGCGTGTCGCAAAACCGGATCGGGCCACCACATGGCCCGATCCACCCAAACCGATATTTCTAGGAATTTACCAATGCTTGATGCTGGAAACACACGCGAGACCCTGCTTGAGGTCAACAACATTGAAGTGATCTATAACCACGTGATCCTTGTGTTGAAAGGCGTTAGCCTGTCCGTGCCAAAAGGCGGCATCACCGCATTGATGGGCGGCAACGGGGCCGGAAAAACCACCACGCTTAAGGCAATTTCAAATCTTCTGCGATCAGAGCGCGGCGATGTGACCAAAGGGTCAATCACCTACAAAGGCGAAAACACCGGCGATCTGAACCCATCGGATATGGTGCGTAAAGGCGTCATTCAGGTGATGGAAGGCCGCCATTGTTTTGAACACCTGACGGTCGAGGAAAACCTGCTAACCGGCGCCTATACCCGTAAAGACGGTAAAGGCGCGATCAATGCCGATCTTGAAATGGTCTATGATTATTTTCCGCGCCTACGAGAGCGGCGCAAATCGCAAGCGGGGTATACCTCGGGGGGTGAGCAACAGATGGTGGCCATGGGCCGCGCCCTGATGAGCCGCCCTGAAACCGTGCTTTTGGACGAACCCTCGATGGGGTTGGCCCCGCAACTGGTGGAACAGATTTTTGAAATCGTCAAATCCATCAACGAAAAAGAAGGCGTGTCATTCCTGCTGGCCGAGCAAAACACCAATATGGCGCTGAAATATTCCGATTATGGCTATATACTTGAATCTGGCCGCGTTGTGATGGACGGCCCCGCCGCTGATCTGCGCGAAAATCCGGATGTCAAAGAATTCTATCTGGGCGTTTCCGACGAGGGGCGCAAATCATTCCGCGATGTGCGTTCCTATCGCCGCCGCAAAAGGTGGCTAAGTTGAGGGGCAAGGATATGGGATTTTTTGATGATCTGGAAACGCGTTCTACCGATGAACGTGCTGCGGCCCAATTAAAAGCGGCGCAGGAACAAATCAATCGTGCGCGCGCGTCTGTTAACGCCCGTAATCTGGATGGGCCTGACCTGAAATCACTGGATGATCTGGCCGCCTATCCGGTGTTGCGCAAATCCGATCTGGTGAAATGGCAATCCGAAAACCCGCCCTTTGGGGGTATGGCGGTGCAAAACATCGCGCATGTTTTTCAGTCTCCCGGCCCGATTTATGAACCGGGCGGTATCAGCCACGACTGGTGGCGCATGGGGCGTTTCTTGCATGCTTGTGGCATTGGTAAAGATGACATTGTGCAGAACTGTTTTTCCTATCACCTAACCCCCGCAGGTATGATCTTTGAATCCGGTGCGCGCGCGGTGGGGGCCTCTGTTTTGCCCGCCGGCATCGGCCAAACCGAATTGCAAGCCCGCGCCGCCCATGATGTGGGGGTGACAGCCTATGCAGGCACGCCCGATTATCTAAAGGTGATTCTGGACAAGGCCGACGCCATGGGCTTGGCGCTGAACATCAAACGCGCGGCTGTGGGGGGCGGGGCGCTGTTTCCGTCATTGCGACAGGAATATGCCGATCGCGGCATCCAGTGTTTGCAATCCTACGCCACTGCCGATCTGGGCAATATTGCTTATGAATCCAGCGCCATCGAGGGCATGATTGTGGACGAAGGGGTGATTGTTGAAATCGTTACCCCGGGCACCGGCACACCGGTTGCCATGGGCGAAGTGGGCGAAGTTGTGGTGACGTCGCTTAACCCCGATTACCCGTTGATCCGCTTTGCCACCGGTGATCTAAGCGCGTTTATGGAGGGGCAAAGCCCGTGCGGGCGCACCAATATCCGCATCAAAGGCTGGATGGGGCGCGCCGATCAAACCACCAAGATCAAAGGCATGTTTGTGCGCCCCGAACAGGTGGCGGATTTTGTTGCCAAACATGATGAGGTTTCCCGCGCCCGCGTGATCGCCAGCCGTAAGGGCGAAATGGATACAATGACCGTTCAAATCGAAACAGATGCCCCGAATGAGCAAAAGTTTATGGACGGATATTTGATAACAATCAAAGAAACGCTAAAACTAAGTGGCAAAATCGAAATTGTTTCAAAGGGCAGCCTGCCCAACGATGGACTAGTGATTGAGGATCAGCGAACCTACGACTGATTCAGAACATATATAAGGAGCGCGGCCATGGGATTTAATTTTAAAAAGGCGGCGCTTGGATGTGCCTTTACAGTGGTGGCATTGCCCGCTTTGGCACAGGATATGGCGCTGATGGTTGGGGCGCAGGATTTTTACGATAGCCCCCGCATCTATGGGGCTGCGCAAATGCGGCGCAGTGTGAACACGCTTCAGGATGCAGGTTTTTCGGTTTTCCTTGGCAAAGGCCAAACCGCCCAACAACAGGAACAATTGGTGCGTGATTTCACCCGCCGTATGGACGGGGCCGATCATATTGTTATTGTTCTGTCCGGTTCTGTGGTGTCGAACGGGCGTGATAGCTGGCTTTTGGCCGATGAAGCGGATCGGATTGACGGCCTGAATGTGGGGCGTTCCGGCCTTTCGATTGGTGAAATTCTAGATATCGCCGCAAGTAAACAAGGCGGCGCGATTGTGATGATTGCCATTGATCCCCTAAGCATCGACATAAGCGGTGGCTTGTCTGCGGGATTGGGTGATCTGGATATTCCGCAAGGTGTGACGGTTGTGTCCGGCCCAACCGTGGATGTGGTTGATCTGATCAGCCAAGGTATGCTGGATAGTCAAACCTCGATGGCGCAAGCCTTGGGTGATGTGCCGCGTGGGGTAACTGTTGATGGTTTTTTGCCAAACGCCATTTCGTTTTTACCTGCATCCATTGGTGCACTGGCGCCTATAGAAGTGGTTGACCCGTTTGCGGCCGACAACGCCTATTGGGAGGCCGTGCAAGCCATCGGCACCATCGCGGCCATGGAAACCTATTTCGATAAATATCCGCGCGGCACTCACCGCCGCGATGCCCAACGCGCGATTGCCGATCTGCGCGCCAATCCCGAAAAATTGGCCAAACAAGCCGAAGATGCCCTGCATCTGAACCGCGAAAACCGGCGGCAAATCCAGCGTAACCTGTCGATTCTGGGGTTTGATCCGCGCGGCGTTGACGGGCTGTTTGGCCGTGGGTCGCGGGCGGCTATTGCCGCATGGCAACGGGCGCAGGGGTTTGAAGGTTTTGGATATTTATCCGGCAACCAGATTACCGCGCTGCAATCGCAAGCCGATGAACGGTCGCGCCAGCTTGAGGAAGAGGCCCGCCTGCGCCAGCAAGAACAAGATCGCCTTGATGCGGCCTATTGGCGTCAAACCGGACGCCGTGGCGACGAAAATGCCCTGCGTGCCTATCTGCGCCGGTATCCGGACGGCATATATGCCGACATCGCACGCGATAAAGTGGCGGTTTATGAACGTGAACGCCGCGCAGAGGCCGAAACGATTGAGCGCAGATACTGGGACGAGGCCCAAACTGCGGGAACCGAAGAAGCCTATAAAGATTTTATCGCCCGTTTTCCAAATGGTGTCTTTGCTCAATCGGCCAAAGACAAACTTGGCGAAATTCAAGAAGGCGCGGGCAACCGGCGTTTGATTGAAGAAGCCAAAGCCGATGAGGCCCGTGTGGCGGGCAACGCCATTACACGTTTGCTGGTTGAAAAGAAGCTTGCACAGCTTGGGCTTGAACCGGGGCGGGTTGACGGCCGGTTCACCGATCAAACCCGCCGTGCGGTGCGTAAATTCCAACGATCCCGTAATATTCCGGTGACGGGCTATGTTACCCAGCAAACAATTGTGCGTATGCTCGCGGCTCAGTAGATCGTTAGAAACGCAAAAAGCCGCGGAGGTTATCCGCGGCTTTTTGATTTAATACCGATTGGATTAGCCTTGACGGGCTTTAAACCGGGGCTGTGTTTTGTTGATCACATAAACACGGCCTTTACGACGCACGATGCGGCAATCGCGATGGCGGCTTTTAAGTGAGCGCAATGAATTACGTACTTTCATAACCTTCTCCTTCATATCGCGGCGCAGCGGCGCCTCGGGTTTCAAATTCTTCCCCGGAATGGGGCACATGGTGGGCACTACTGGGATCGAACCAGTGACCCCTTCGATGTCAACGAAGTGCTCTACCGCTGAGCTAAGCGCCCATATGGCCTAAACAATTTCGTTGCGTTCCACAAAAATAGAACGCGGCAAAACCGCGTCGGTGTGCTGGTCTATAAAAGGAGTCGGGGCGGTGATCAAGGGGTTTTGACGCGAAAGATATTCCTCTATAGTATTTCCACAGGAGCAATGATGATTCAAGCGTCATATCGGGTGGAATATCCCACGCAAAACAACACCAGCATGGTTTTTGCTTGTCCGCACAGCGGTCGGGCCTATCCAGCTGAATTCTTGCGTAAGTCTGTGTTGGATGCACATCAGATACGATCATCAGAAGATGCCTTTGTCGATTTACTGTATGCAGATGTACCCAAATTTGGTGCGCCCTTGTTGGTGGCAAACACGTCGCGCGCTTATGTTGATCTAAATCGGGGCAAAGACGAATATGATCCTGCCTTGGTGCGTGGTGTGCGTGGCCGCGTTACGACCCCCCGTATTGCGGCCGGTTTGGGTGTTATTCCACGGGTGGTGGCAAATGGGCGGGTGATTCAGAACGGTAAAATACACCGGCATCAAGCCGACCAACGTATTCGCGAGCATTGGCAGCCCTACCATGATATGTTGTCCCGCTTATTGGCGGCCGCGCACCAATCTTATGGCCATTCGATTTTGATTGATTGTCATTCGATGCCACATGAGGCCACCAAAAGCGTGTTTAAATTTCGCCAGTCACGCCCTGATATCGTATTAGGGGATCGCCACGGTTCTTCTGCGAATAAAGATATCGTAGATTTTATTGATAGGGTATTTACCGATGCGGGGTTGGTGGTGGCGCGAAATCAGCCGTTTGCGGGCGCATATATTACGCAACACTATGGCCGCCCCGTGCGGGGGCAGCATGTTGTGCAAATCGAAATTGATCGTGCGCTTTATATGGATGAGCGCACTATTTCCCCCAACGCAGATTTTGAAACGATCCAATCTTTGATATCCGGGATTGTTGCGCGTCTGGTTCAGTACGGTGGATTGAAATTGCCTTTGGCTGCAGAATAATTCTTAGGCAGATGCTTCGCCTTTCCATTTGCGTAAACCACGAACCAATTTCTCCGAGCGCTCGGAGAAATCCCCTTCAAGGATTTCAATCGCTCCCATTTTGTCGCCAGTGATTGCCTTACGTAATACCTCGGATGCGCTGATGTGGAACTCGGCATGAAGGCGCCTGATCACCTGATAGGGGGTGCCTGAACGGGTTTCGTTGTCAATTGTGTTGCCGCTCAACCATTTCCCGAACACGCATTTATCATCGCATTTTACATCCTCCGCGGTTTGATCGCTTTTGCCGTTGTTAACGGCGGTGCGCAATTTGATTTTCCAACTGCCATGTGCGCCGATGGCGTTGTTGATTTCATTGACCAAGTCGTCTGTGTTCATTCTATTCTCCTTAACTTAGGGGTAAATCAGTTCACTTCGCCTTTCCATTTGCGAAGGCCACGCACCAGTTTTTGTGATTTGTCAGAAAACTTACGCTCAAGTCATTCTGTCGCCCGGGGCGCCTGCCCGCCCGTGGCCAATTCCAACACATCGGCAGCGCAATCGTGAAATTCGGAATGCAAGCGGAGGATCACCTTATATGGGCTGCCAGACCGCGTAGTTTTGTCGATTTCATCGCTGTGTAGCCACCGCCCGAAATTACATCCTTCGTCACAGCGGACATCCTTTGGATCAAGACCGCTTTTGCCAATTTTGATCGCGGTTTTCAGGCGTAACGTCCACATCCGGTGAGAGCCGCTCGCATCTTCGATTTGTTGGCTAAGGTTTTCCAGCGTTATGATAATCCTTCCACCAATTCGGGGGTATCAATGACAAAAGGGTCTTAAAATCTGGTAAAGCTATTTCAAGGCGCGGCCTTTTTTAATCGCGTCTTTGCCGAATTTATTCCGAATTTTATCAGTTGCGCGTTCTATATCGGCGCGTTTGACGGCATTTTGATCAAGTAAATCAACGGCTTGGTCGGCGCTATCATCAGAGGTTAAATCGCTAATGCCGACCCCGATCAAACGAAACGGCCCTTCTTTTATTGCCAGCCCCAGCAAATCGCGCGCGGTGCGATAAATACGATCCGCCATTTGGGTTGGATCATACAGGCTGATCCGGCGGGTCAGTTGGGTATGATTTGAACGTTTCAATTTCAACGTCACAACACGCCCCGCAAGACGACGATTTTTGGCCCGTTCTGCCACCTGTTCGGACAGGCGAAAAATATGCCCGTCCAGCACTTTTAAACTGGACGTATCATCGTGAAAGGTGGTTTCTTTTGAAATGCTTTTTACAGGCGCATGGGCCGACACGCGGCGCACATCCTGACCGCGTGCAAGATGCCATAGGCGATAGCCCATATCACCAAACCGCGCCACCAGATCCGCCTGTTCCCAGCGCAGCAGATCGGAAAACAGGCGGATACCCGCGCCGTCTAGCTGCTTTTGCATGGCTTGCCCAACGCCCCAGATCATCCGCACGGGTTTGTCATAAAGGAAGGCATCTGTTTCGGCTTTGCCAATCACCGAAAACCCGCGTGGTTTATCCAGATCCGAGGCCACTTTGGCCAGAAATTTGTTATGCGACAAGCCGATAGAGCCGGACAGGCCCAGCTCATCCTCCATCCGTTTCACCAGCCGCGCCAGCATCACCGCAGGCGGTGCGCCGTGCAATTCGGCGGTGCCGGACATGTCCAGAAATGCCTCGTCCAAGGACAGCGGCTCAATCGCGGGGGTCAGTTCATCCATCATGGCGCGGATTTGTTTCGAGGCCTCGACATAGGCGTCCATGCGGCCCCGCACCACCACCGCTTCGGGGCAGAGCTTAAGCGCCTGAAACATCGGCATAGCCGAACGCACGCCTTTAATCCGTGCGATATAACAGGCCGTGGAAACCACCCCGCGATGACCGCCGCCAATGATCACCGGTTTGTCGCGCAGTTCGGGATTGTCACGTTTTTCCACACTGGCATAAAACGCATCACAATCCATGTGCGCAATGGTGAGATCGAACAGCTCGTCATGCTGCTGCACCCGTGGGCTGCGGCATTTGGGGCAGCG